>JAVHLI010000011.1:0-13150 GCA_031082185.1 bacterium
CGGGCGGCTGGGCTGGAGCTCTAAAGTGTACCATTACTTAGGCAAGGATCAATAATACTGGCCCGCCTGCATGCGGCCACGAGCCCACAGGATATGAACCTGCCCGGTCTGGGTCTGCATGAACTCAAGGGTTACCGGAAGGGGACATGGGCTGTGACAGTGAGTGGGAACTGGCGAGTCACGTTCTTCTTCCGTGGCAGAGATGCCGAGGCGGTCGACTACGCGGACTATCATTGAGGTGGAACGATGTTGATGCACAACCCTCCACATCCTGGAGCGATCCTTCGCGAGCTGTGCCTGGAACCTCTGAGCCTGAGCGTCACGGAGGCTGCCCGGGCGCTTGGGGTGAGCCGCAAGACGCTCTCCAGTCTCCTGAACGGCCGTGCCGGCGTCAGCCCCGAGATGGCCATTCGTCTTTCCATTGCCTTCGGCACGTCCGCCGAGAGCTGGATGAACCAGCAGGCCATGTTCGATCTGTCGCAGGCCGAGCGGCATAGGAACAAGCTCAAGGTCAGGCGGCTCTCCGCGGCGTAATCGGGGCTCCTTGTTGTCGACCCGACCGTACGAGTCGCCGGAGCCCCTGTGGGGGTGGACCGCCTCAGGCTTGTGCTGGTGGATCACTTCTCCGCGCAACTGATTGACTACGAACGCACGGCGACCACCCTGGTGGAGTTCTATCCCAGGATGGTCGCCGCCATTGACCTGGAGCTCGAGCTCCGCCGCTGGGCGGAGCGTAAGCCGAACTAGCCCCGCCTCCGCCTCGGATCGGATGAACCGTCAGTGCCCTGGTACCTGGTTCCTGCCACGGCCATGGGCACGGCAGCCACGGAGATGGGCGCCCCGGTGTACCGCTGGACCGTCACAGCCCCGATGGGAGTCGTGGCGCCGGGGGTGATGGCCACGTTGGGAGTCACCCCGTAGTAGTCCCCTGTGTCCACCAGGTTGTTGGCGTTGAAGTCCTGCCAGACAAACACGGACTTCGTGCCGGTCTGGGCGTTGGTGATCGTGAACGCGCCGCTGGGCTGCACGTACGCGGTGTTGCTCTGCTGGGTGATGGCCGACCCACTTATCACACCGGAGAAGGCGCGCATCTGTGTGGTCGCCGCGCCGCCGCTCACCGCGGCGGCTGCGTTGACCAGACCGGAACCAAACTGCGTGTCCTTACCCGCAGGACCTAGGTCGGTGGCGGTGCTCTCCAGCACGGACTGGATCGTCGCCGGGCCGGTGATGCCGCGCGATATCATCAACGCGACCAGACCGGCCACGTGGGGTGTTGCCATCGAGGTGCCCTGGAAACTCAGGTACGTGTTGCCCAGGTTCGGGCTCCAGGTGGCGCTGAGCACGCCGGGGCCAGTCGCCGGCGGCGGTGAGGCGGTACCACCTCCGGGGGCGGCCACATCTATCTCCGGCCCGCAGTTTGAGTACCGCGCGCGCTCGTTCGTGTTCGTCGTGGCCGCCACCGCGATGACGTTCAAGTTCTGCGCCGGGTATAGAACCGGGCCGCAGTAGTCGTTGCCCGCGGCCGCCACCAGCGTAGCACCAGCATTCCGCGCGTATGTGATCGCGCTATCAACGGTGGGGTAGTTGCCCGGGGAGCCCCCCAGGCTCATATTGATGACCTTTGCCCCACGCTCGGCGGCGTAGATGATGGCATCGATGATGTCAGCGAATGTGCCTGAGCCGCACCCACCGAGTACTCGCAGCGGCATGATCTTCGTCGCCGAGACACCGCCCCAGTTCACGCCGGCCACGCCCTCGCCGTTGTTGGTGCGGGCCGCGACGGTACCCGCAACGTGCGTCCCGTGGCTCTGGATAGCGGGAAGACCCGGGCACCCGGGATCGGTTGGATCATTATCCCTGCCGTCGCCGTCGCCGTTGTCCAAGTCTGACACGAAGTCGGTCACGGGGCCGGATCCGAGGACCGTCACACCAATGAGGTCCGGATGATTGAACCGGATCCCTGTGTCGAGCACCGCCACGATCACCGGACCACCGGTGGTGATGTCCCAGGCCGCCGGCAATCCGATCTGCGGATAGTGCCACTGGGAGCCGTACATGGGATCGGTGGGCGTCACCGTCCTGTAGGCATAGGCGTCCTGCTCGACATACTCAACCAGGCCGGACGCGCGGTAGGCGGCCATGGCCGCGGCAGCCGCAACCCCCGGCCCCAGGCGCACAACCTGCACGTCCAGCCGCTCGATGGTCCGCAAGACCGCCCCGCCCGCCTGCGCGTGCAGACTGGTGGCAACCGCGGCCGCGACCCCTGGCCTGAACTTCACCATGAGTTGATTGGGCACATACACGGGCCGGTCGAGCCTGGTCCGCAGCGGAAGCGCGGGCACAGCGGCAGAGGGCGCACCGGTTCCGGTGGCCGCCACGCTCACCATTCCCGTAACGGTACCGGTGGACGGCGTCGGGGTAGGTGTGGGCGTTGGCGGGGTTACCCCGGGCACACCGCCGCCGCACGCGGCGGTGACAAGCACAACGGCTACAAGAAGACTAACGCGGCGCAGAATCAACCCAGCACCTCCAGAGGTGAACCGAAGCACAACTCTCGTATTCTACTATGCCCAACGGTCGCCGTCTCGCCGCACTCTGACCGCCGCCGACCGGAGAACGCTGCCGCCCAGAGAACGCTGCCGCCCTCAGGGCGTCGCGATCCGGATCTCACCGCCGAGGATGTCGAAGTTTGGATCGGGGCAGTCCCCGCGGGCGTCGCGCACCGTCACGAAGAGGTCACGCCGCAGGTCCACGGTCACGAATCCGAATCGGTCGGTGGCGCCCGGCCCCAGCGCGTCGAGCGGCCGGTTCGACCCGTCCGTCGTGACGAAGTTGACCATGACCCGTGTCGGAAGGCCCGGACCTACGCGTAGGTCGGCCAGGGGCACCACCACCTGCAGCGTGCGCCCGTCGGGCAGCACGGTCCCCCCCAGGAACGGCGCCGGAGGGCGGATCACGTTGAACCCAAACGGCGGAGCCGTTACCTGGGGCACGGTGCCGAAGAAGAACCGGCCGTCGCGGTAGACGGCGTAGTGCGTCCAGTTGGTGCTGTCCGGCTGCGGACCCAGCAGAAGCGAGTCGCTGACCGTAAACGCGATGTAGTAGGCGCCGCCGCGGTCCTGGAGGGTGCCGGCGACGTTCATGGTGATCGCAAGCTGGTGCCCGCTCTGCGCCCCTGCGGGCATCGTCAGTGCCACTATTAGCGCCGCCAAGAGCGCCGTTGCCGAAAGAACCCGAAGCCGCCTCATCCTGCCTCACCTCCGTGTACCGCGCCATGCCTGGGGGCCACGGCCTGAGATCTCACTGCCTGGGCCACAGCCACGGCTGGTCGAACAGAATCGTGCCCTGGCCGCTTACCCCCACGCGTCCCCTGACCCAGGGAAGCGCGGTCAGCCATGTCTCGAACCAGATCTCCCCTGCCACGCCGCGATAGGTAATCGCCGCGGCCAGGCAGTCGTCCCAGATCCGCGTAATCGTCAGCCGGTCGTGGTAGAAGCGGCCGCTGCTCCCATCATAGAACCCATAGTAGGCCGCCTGCCAGTGGGGACTCAACTTCACGTCGAAGGCGAGTTCTGCCCGTGAGAGCCCTCCCAGCGAAGGATCATAGGCCACGGCAGCGGCGGCAGTCCATCCCGGCCGCGGCGCGTACTGTACCTGTGCCACTATCGGTGCCAGGCGGCCACTGATCCCATCAAAGGAGGTCGTGGCCGTGGCGATCAGTCCCGGCTGTCTGTAGGTCAGGGTGGCATCGGCCTGTGCCATGCGCCCGGACAGCCGGTCGAACGCAAATGGCGACTGCCCGACCTGATCCTGATAGGTGAGACCGAGCTGGCCGGTCAAGGATGCATTGATCTGGTGGGTGTAGTCGAGCCGGCCTGAGATGAACGCCCGCGCGTCGCCACTGGAGTAGTACGATCCACGCGCCTGAGCCCGCAGGTTGAGGTAGCCGCGGTCAGACACAAGTAGAGGCCCGCCCACCGTCACCGCCGCGTCGGCGCGCAGCGCATCGGCGGTTCCCGAGGGGAGCGTCTCGCGGAAGCGTCCCAGTCCGGCCTGCAACTGGTAGACGAGCCGCGTACCGGCCAGCAGCCGCGGATCGCCCACGACGGTCAGTTCCGGTAGGCGCTCGGTGGTGTATCGGATGTCGCCGGGGAACGCGTCGCCGTCAAGGTCAACGCGCCCCTCGGCAACTAGTGACGCGCTGTAGCCGGTGCCGCGGTAGCGCAGGACGAGGCGGGGAAACAGCTCGTCGTCGGTTCCTGCCGAGGACGCGGCGCGGGAGAAGTCGGCGGCCAGCTCCGCGGACAGCGCGTCGCTCAGCCGCAGGGAGTGAACCGCGCGGCCGGAGTAGCTGCGCGACGAGAACCCGGGCCAGTCGCGCCCGGAGTAGCTCTGGTAGAGCATCGAGTACGAACGCGGTCCGCGGTGGTAGGCATCCACCACTGCGAACAGCTCAACCGGCGCACCGGGTATGGTGGCCGTGAGATAGTCCGTAAACAGCCGCGCGGTGACATCGCCCATCTGCTGCTGGTGGCTGAGGACGATGCGCGAGTCCGCACCCCCGGTCTGCTTGTTCTCAAGGCGATAGAGGAACGCCACGCCGCTGCCCCGGCGCAGGCGGTAGGCGTGCTCGACCCCGTACCCGACCCCCAGCCGGTCCATCAAATCGAGCCGTAGGTAACCGTAGTGGTTCTCGTTGAGGGCGTACGAGTAGAAGGTCTTGAGGAAGTACCCCTCTGTCTCGGAGTAGCCCACAATCGGGAGCAGCCGGCTGGCGCGCTGCTCCCGGATGAAGATCACGAAGGAGGGCCAGGTGAAGACCTTGCGTCCCGCGATCCACACCGTTACCTTGCGGCCGACGATCTTGTCGTTCAGGTACACCGTCAACTCGCCCGCGGTAAGATTGACGACCGGATTCGCTCCCTCGCAGGTAGTGCACGAAGAGACGCGTGCGGAGAAGAACGAGTCGAGCGCGCCCTCCATGGTCTCGGCGCGAATGAACACGGTGCCCAGCACCATGGGCCCTGAGTATGCCGCCGCCGCCCGCGACATTCGGCCGCGGCGCGTTACCAGGTTGTAGTCGAGGGAGTCGCCCCGGACGCTCTGCCGGCCCACTTCCAACCTGACCCGGCCCTCGGCGCGTACGTCGTTCGTCCCAAGGTCGGCGCGCAGGCGGTCGGCGCTGATCACGATGTCCTGGTAAGTGACCACCACGTCGCCGGTGGCGACCAGCACACGCGTGACGCGGTTGTACTGAAACGTCCTCGCCCGCAGCGCAACCGGGATCTCTGCCTGCGCCATGGCCGAAGGCACGGAAACCGCGCCCGCCGCCAGGGCAAGAACGATCAGGACCAGGGCATGGCGAACCCGGCCGTAACTCACGGTTTCCTGGTCGGGCTGGGACGGATGACGAACTCGGTTTCCACGTTCCCTTCTGCCTCGAAAGTCTCGTCGGCCAGAGAGATGACCGCCCGGTCGGCCTTCAGACGTGTGCCGTCCGCTTCCTGCATGCGCACGTTGCCGGTAACCACGAGTATCCGTGTTGCGTCGGTATAGGTTCCCCGGTCCCCGGTCGCCCACCGATCCTTCTGGACCACCCGCACCTGGCCCTCGGCGGTGATGTTCTTGTCCCGCAGCGTCATTACCATCCGGTTGCAGGTGAGTCTCACCAGCCCTTCGCCGCTCGGCTGCTCGACAACGACACGACCGGTCAGTACCGCCCGGTCTGCGGGCTCGGAGTAGGTCATCCGGTCGGCCCAGGCCGTCCGGCCGGGCTGGCGGACGACGACTCCGCCCTCGGCCTCGGCCTCGTTGTTGTCCCATCGGAAGACGATGCGCGGGGCGGTAACGGTGATATCCTGGCGGATCAGCGTGGCATCCTCGCGCACGTCCGCGCGCATGGTGAGCAGGTTGGCCTGCATCCGGCCCCCGGTCACCCGGCTCCCGGGCTGCGTCAGCGTCACGCCACCCTCGGATGCAACCTCACCTGTTCTGGCCTCGTGGCGCAGCGAGGCGGCGGTCATCGTGGTGCCGCCTTGCGACGCTTCCACGCCCCCGGAGGCGGTCGTGACCTCCCCCCTGAGGTCGAAGCGCATCTGCGGTGCTCTTATCGTCGTGTCTTTCTGGACAAGTACCACGCCGCCTGACGCATCAGCGGTCTCAGTGCGCATCTCATATCGCACGGCGGCTGCGGTAAGCCGCTGATCCCGCCGCTGCACGCTCACCCGGCCCTCGGCGACGGCCACCTGGGAGATCTGCTCCAGCCGCAGAGCGTCGGATTGGATTTCGACCTCGCCCAGGGTCAGCACAACGTTGCCCGAGGCAACCACCACCTTAGCGCGCGCATCGTACCGGACGCGCTCGGCCCGCAGGCGCCCTGGGATGTCGGAGCCGGGCTGCGGAGTGGAAGATGGACCGGCCGTGGGCAGGAGGGCAGCGGGCAGGAGGTTTGCCGACGCCGTCACACCGCCGGTCAGCTCGATCACCTGCGTTGAGGGATTCCACGCCGCCTCCGGCGCCGACAGGGTCTCACCCCGCACGGTTGTGATGCGCAGGCCGCCCTTGATGCGCACCGAACCGTCCTGACGGTCGAGCACGATACGGCCTCCTGTGGCGGTCAGGGCGGGCACGCCGTTCAGGTGGATCACCGCGCTGGGCCGCCCGGTAAAGGTGGTGGTGCGCTGGTCACCGCTGACCTCAACGCGATCGGCGGTGATCTCCGCCTGCTTCTCCCCCTGCTGGCGCAGCACGATCTGCGCCCCAGACATGCGCACCGCTGGCTGCTGTGCCGGCTCAGGGACCGCCGGGCCGGGTGAATGGGCCAGCCACACCGCGGTGCCCGCCGCTGCTGCCGCGGCAAGGGCAACCAGCACCGCCACCCGGTGCGCGTTCACAGCTGCGCTCCCGCGCCCCGCCCGCGTCGCCGGGGCACCAGCATCCGAAACCAGCCCTCTTCCTTCGCGATGAGCAAGACCCCCGCGGCCAGGAATAGCAGGTTGGGCGCCCACGCCGATAGCAACGGTGAAAGCGCGCCGGAGGAACCGAACGCGCGCGCGACGGACATGACCGAGTAGTAGGTGAAGAGCAGTGCGATGCTGAGCCCCACTCCGACAAACCGTCCGCCCCGGGCCGACTGCAGGCTGAGCGGCGCCGCCACCAGGGCGAATATCACGCTGGCGGCAGGGACGGCCAGTTTGCGATGGAACTCCACCGCCACCCGGGGCGAGAGCCCTGACTCGAACATCTCCGACTGGGACTTCAACTCACGGAACGTCATCTCTTCCGGCGTGCGCTGACCGGTCAGGAACTCCCCGGCGTCAAGCCCCACGTTGATCTCCATGGACGCGAACCCGGCCTCATACGCCGTGAACCCGTCTGGGCCCACCTCCCGCGCCACGCCGTGGAGGAGCGTCCACGTCTTAGCAGACCATGTGGCTTCCCGCGCGGTAATGAGGCGGGGCAGCGGCCCTTCTGCCTCGTAGATCATCACGTTGCGCAGCACCCGCGCATCCCGGTCCACCCTGTGGACGTATAGGAACCGGTTGCCGGGACCCCGCAGGAACACCTGCTCGCGCACCTGCGGGAAGGCCGCGCCAAAGAGCGTCGTCCTGATCAGGTTGTTTGCCCTGTGGTTGGCCCAGGGCGAGACCACCTCGTTCGTCAGGAACGTCAGCCCCATGATCAGCGCCCCAAACGCCAGTACCGGCGCGAACGCCCGCACCAGGCTCGTACCCATCAGCCGCATCGCCTGGAGTTCGTGGTCCCTTGCCAGCCGTCCCAACCCCAGGAGCGTCCCAAAAAGGGTCGCGACCGGGAAAGTGATCACCATGATCGCGGGAAGCTTGTAGCCAAGCAGCCGCAGGATGACGTCGGGCGTGGCAGTGCCCGCGACGATGTAGTCGGCGAGCGTGTAGAGAATGTCGCCAACCAGAATAACCAAGAACCCCCCAACCCCCAGCAGGAACGGTGGGAGGAGTTCCCTCGCGATGTACCTGTCGGCGATTCGCATCTGAACCCGCCGCCCGCTCACGCGGGCCGCGGGTTCCTGACTTCAGCCCGACCGGGCGGCACTCCTGCCTAACGCTGACCGCCGGTAACTGACTAGGGACCGATCGTGATCCGAACCGGCCCCACCTCAGCGCTTGCAGGACCTGGGCGCTGTGCGCCCAGGAAGATCGCAGAAACCTCGTAGGTCCCGGCATCCACGCGACGCCCCTGCAGATCGCGCTGGTCCCACGCGACGGAGTAAGAACGCGTCTGTCCGGGAGCCAGCGTCATCTCGCGAATCACCTGGGCGAATGCCCTGTCGTGCGACCACTGCCAGATCAGCGCACTGCGCTGCCGCACGAAGAAGTCGTACTCCTGCGCGCTGGAAGCGGTGAGCACCACGGGCGAGGACGCGAGATTCGTGACCCGCATGCTTATCTGCACGGGCGCGCCGGGCGCGTGGGCCGCGCTTGCGGTGCTCAACTCAACCCGGAGATCCCCGGCGGTCCGCTCTGCGGTCGACGGCGCCGCGCCACCGAACAGCGCTAGGAGCAGCAGGCACACGGCAATCAGTCCGTACATGGGTACGCCTCCTCCCGTCGCATTGAAATACGGCGGGCGAGAGTTGGGAGTTCCCTTCGTGCGATGGGGCTAGCGGTCCAGGGAGTGGGGCGCGTCCGCCGCCCGCACCCGGCCGGTGGCGATCTCCTCCAGCGCAATGCTGACCGGGTTCGCGCTGTCCACGTCCACCAGCGGCAGCACGCCGTCCTTCAACTGGCGGGCGCGCTTCGCCGCGATGATGACGAGACTATACTTGCTCTCCACGTGCTCAAGCAGTTCTTCCAGGGGGGGCTTGATCAATTCGGTCACCTCAGGATGGCACCCCCGTATTGTAGCAGCCGGGAGGAAACCGTCAACACCCGGGGGTAAGCGCCGCCGGGCGTCAGAAAGATGCGGCTGCCAGGCCGTCGCGGCCGCAGAGCTGGGCCAGCTCCTGCGGGTTGCTCGTATGGGCCATGGCGACCTCATAGGTCACAAGGTGCTGTTTCACCAGTTGCCGGAGTGCCTGGTTGAGCGTCTGCATTCCATCCTTGATGCCCGACTGTATGGTGGAAGGAATCTGGTGGGTCTTGCCCTCGCGTATGAGGTTGCGAATCGCCGGCGTTCCCACCATGACCTCCACCGCCGCTATACGACCGTGCCCCTCACGGCGCGGAAGCAGTGTCTGGGAGAGCACGCCCTCGATGGCCACCGATAGCTGCATCCGGACCTGCGGCTGCTGGTGCGGTGGGAAGACGTCCACGATCCTGTCCACCGTCTGCGGGGCGTTGACCGTGTGCAGCGTGGCCAAAACCAGGTGGCCGGTCTCGGCTGCGGTGATCGCGGTGGAGATCGTCTCGTGGTCCCTCATCTCTCCGATCAGAATCACGTCGGGGTCCTGGCGAAGCACGTGACGAAGGGCCTCGGTGAACGAGTGCGTGTCCGCGCCGACCTCGCGCTGGGTTATGAGGCACTTATCGTCGTGATGTAGGTACTCGATCGGATCCTCGATCGTCACCACGTGGCAGGACCGAGTACGGTTGATGTGGTTTACGATGGACGCCAGCGTGGTGGATTTGCCGCAACCGGTCGGCCCTGTGACGAGCACGAGCCCCCGTGGCAGCGAGGCGAGGTGCGTGAGGATCTTGGGCAGTCCCATCTGCTCAATCGTCGGCACCGCGGCCGGGATCGTCCTGATCGCGGCGCCGACGCCGCCCCGCTGCATGTAGATGTTGACGCGGAAGCGCGATACGCCGGGCAGGCTGTAGGCCAGGTCCAGCTCCAGTTGCCGGTGGAACTCCTCGAGCTGTGCGGACGTGAGGATCTCGGCGATGAGCCCTTTGACCTTCTCCACCGAGAGGCGCTCGTCATGGGCCGGTTCCAGCCTGCCGTCAATGCGCAGCGTCGGGGGGGTACCGGCCTTGACGTGGAGATCCGACGCACGGCGTTCCACAACCGTGCGCAGAAGAGAATCCATTGTCATGCACAGGCACCTGAGGGTAAAGAGATTGGAAATGAGATCGTAACAACTCTAAACCGTTCATGCCCCCGGTGGCCTAACCCTAGACGTGCTCGGACTTCCTCTGCAGCGACGCGGCGATCAAGCGGTAGGCAATCTCGAGGGCCGACCCGACCGGAGCGGTATCCACTTCCTCTTGCACCGTGTGGACGCCCCGACCCCGACCTATCCCAAGGCAGACGGCCGGCGCCCCATGGCTGAGCGGCACGTTGGCGTCGGTGCTGCCCGCCTGCCACTGAATCTCCTCACCCGCCTCCGCGGCACAGGACTCAACCAACCTGACGAGCCAGTGCTCTGATGGGAGTCTTCCGCCGGCCCTGTCGCCCACGAGCTCGAAATCGAGGGAGATCCCCGCGGCAGCGGCAGCGGCGTCCGCGAGTAGGCGAACCTGGGACTCGATCTGTGCCAGGCACTGCCGGCTCTCCGACCTCAGATCGAGCAGGCAGGATGCCTCGGCTGCGATGGTGTTCACAGAGGTCCCGCCGGAGATCACCCCCACGTTGTACGTCGTCCGATCGCCGGACGGGAGTTCGATCTCCGACAACCCCGCGATCAAGCGGGCCAGGCCGTGGATCGCGCTGGGCTGCCCGAAATCCTGCCAGGAGTGGCCGCCGGGCCCCCGCGCGGTGATGCGGTAGCGCCGTGAACCGATCCCCGCCGCCTCCACGAAGTTGAAGGTTCCGCCTTCTAGTACCACCCAGATCCCAGCGTGTGAGCCGTAGCGATCCCACAACGCATGCATGCCGCGCAGGTTCCCCAGGCCTTCCTCGCACACGTTGGCCGCTGCCACGAGCGTGCCTCGGGGAGCCAGCTCCCGCCGCAGGACGTCGGCCAGGTGTATCAGCGCCGCAACCCCCAGACTGTTATCGCCGATGCCAGGGGCGGCCAGGACGCTGCCGCGGCGCTCGACGCGCGGCCGGATCTCCATGCCGAAGACAGTGTCCAGGTGTGCGCTGCCCACAACAGTGGCCAGCGCAGGATCACCGGGCAACTCCCAGACAACATTGCCCGCATCGTCCACCTCTCCCTCGCCGAGCCCCAGGCCGGTGCCGAGGCGGCGCACAAGCGCGGCCCGCTCGCCCTCGTGAAAGGTGGGGGCGGGCACCTCACAGATCGCCACCGCGTCGTCCAGCACGGCCTGGCGAGCCCGTTCAAGCGCCGCGATTCCCGCGACCAGATCACCTGCGCACATCTGCGACTACCTCCCTCCTGGCAATCCACACACCGAACAGCACCACGCTTCCCCCAAGAACCTGCAGCGCGCCCAGCGGCTCCCCCAGGAGCGCCCAGGCCGAGATCAGCGCAACGACCGGAATCAAATAGGAGAAGGCCGCTGTGCGCGCGCTGCCAAACGCCTGCACCGAGGTGTACCAGATCACGTAGCCGATCACCACCGCAAAGACCGCCGAGAAGGAGAGCGAGGCCCACGAGCGCAGGCTGACGGCCGACCAGTCCACGCGGATCAGACCCGGAATCGCCGAGGCGAGGATGACCGGCAGGCCGAGGATGAGCGTCACCGTGGTAAGTCGCAGCGCCGACATCTTTCGTAGGAAAGGTCGGGACAGCACCGTGTACGCCGCCCAACACAGCGATGCGGAGAGAGTAAGCAGGTCGCCCACCACGGAACCGCCCTCGGATGGGAGGCCGCCGCGGCCCGTAATGAGCACGAACACGCCGACAAACGCTATGACAAGCCCTGCCCACATGCGGGGCGACGGCCGTTCAAGGCCCACCGCCACGCCGAGCACGCCCACGAACAGCGGCACCAGCGCCAGGATCAACGATGAATGGCCCGCGGTTGTGCGGGCAAGACCGGCCATGAACAGCGTCTGGTAGCCCGCGTGGCCCAGCAGTCCCAGCAGCGCGAGCCCGGGGAGGTCCGAGGGCGGGATGCGTTGCGGTCCTTCCAGGCGGCGGAGAACGACCAGTAGCAACACCGCGGCGCCGGCGAACCTCAGCCCGTTGAAAGCGAACGGGGGCAGTTCGGTAAACGCGCTCTTCACAATCGGAAAGTTGAGTCCCCAGATTGTAACGAGCATGAGCATCGCGGCGTTGATACGCCTTTGGCAGGGCATGCCCGTGCGAGTCGAGAACAGTCCGACCATACGATATGTATACCATCCAGGAGGGTGAACGCGCATGCAACCGCAGACGATGTACGAGTACTTAGTGCAGGCCCGCCGGCGGCTTTTCGACTGGATTCGGTCGCTGACAAAGGAGCAGTACGAACGCGAGTTCCCCTACGGCCTCAAGACAATCCATGCCACGTTGCTTCACACCGCCGGCGCCGAATGGGCATACTCCCACCGACTGGCGGGGCAGCAGGTGACGGCGGCCGACAACCCCTACACCGCGGAGAAGACTCGTTCGTTTGCCGAACTCGAGACCGCCTGGTCTGCTATGGCCGATGGGACTCGTGCTGCCCTGGCGCAGGTCTCCTCATGGGACGAGCCGGTGGCGTACCGCATCTACCCGCAGGGACCCGGCAGCCCGGCGGTCCGGATAACCACGACCCGGGCAGGGGTGATGGCGCAGCTCGTCCTGCACGAGGTGCACCACCGTTCGCTGGTGATGTCTATGCTGAAGCAGATGGGAGTGGCGGCGCAGAATCTGGATTACTCCGTGTTGATGTTCGCGCGCGAGCAGGAACCCGCCTAGGCCCCAGGGGCATAGGCCTCCATGGCATAGTCCTCTATGGCAATGTGGCGCGCGCCATCTCTGCTGGTCGTCGCCCTGGTGAGTGGCGGCTGCCTGTTGGTCGCGCCTCGGCCCGAGGTGCGACCCGGCGCCTTCGCCGAGAGGACCGTCGTGTTGCTGCTGGAGGGCACCCCAGGCCTCGCGTTCGAGGGCTCCTACGGCACCCCCTTGCAGAGCACCTCCGCGCGCGGGACAGTGCCGGCGCAGTTCGTGGTGAAGACGAGGGTGGCCGTGGCCGCGACGTTCACCAAGGCGGCGGCCGAGGGAGAGCTGGTCGTGCGGGTCCTGGTGGACGATAAGGAGGTGCTGCGGCGCAGCACCTCCGCGCCGTTCGGTACAATCCTAATCACCCGATCGTTCTCACCGTAGCTCCCTACGGCGAGCAGCCCAGGCACTTCTCGAACTCCC
>JAVHLI010000011.1:13160-33059 GCA_031082185.1 bacterium
AAAAGCATCGAGGGGAGGCTCTCGCCTCCCCTCGGCATTACTCCCGGCGGCGACCTACTCTCCCGCGCCGTCGCCAGCGCAGTACCATCGGCCCAGGAGGGCTTTACGACCGTGTTCGGAATGGGAACGGGTGTGGCCCCTCCGGCATCACCACCGGGAATCCATTGCATCCCGCCGCCCGCGCGGCCCGCGGCGGCGGGTAACACTGCCTGACCGGATCTGAGAGTCGGACTACTGCACACGTGGGCCTTCGATCAACGGCCCCCAGACCGGTCACAACATTGAAACAGGCTCCATACAGCTACTCCTAGAACAGGAACAAGCCCTCGTCCTATTAGTACCGCTAGGCTGAGCCTCTCGGCTTTACACCTGCGGCCTATCAACCTGGTAGTCTCCCAGGGGACTTACCCGGTTACCCGGTGGGTGACCTAATCTTGGGGTGGGCTTCGCACTTAGATGCTTTCAGCGCTTATCCCGTCCGGACATAGATACCCGGCACGTGCCCTTGGCAGGACAACCGGTACACCAGAGGTCCGTTCACTCCGGTCCTCTCGTACTAGGAGCAACTCCCCTCAAGTCACCTGCGCCCACAGTGGATAGGGACCGAACTGTCTCACGACGTTCTGAACCCAGCTCACGTACCGCTTTAATGGGCGAACAGCCCAACCCTTGGGACCTACTCCAGCCCCAGGATGCGATGAGCCGACATCGAGGTGCCAAACCTCCCCGTCGATGTGGACTCTTGGGGGAGATTAGCCTGTTATCCCCGGGGTAGCTTTTATCCGTTAAGCCACGCCGCTTCCACTTGCCAGCGTAGGATCACTAGGCCCGGCTTTCGCCTCTGCTCGGCTTGTCAGCCTTACAGTCAAGCCCCCTTATGCCCTTGCACTCAACGCACGGTTTCCATCCGTGCTGAGGGGACCTTTGGGCGCCTCCGTTACCGTTTGGGAGGCGACCGCCCCAGTCAAACTGCCCACCTGCCAATGTCTCGACACCCGATAAGGATGCCGGTTAGAACTTAATCTTGCCAAGGGTGGTATTCCAAGGTTGGCTCCGCGGAAGCTAGCGCCCCCGCTTCTCCGCCTCCCACCTATCCTCTACATGGTAAGAGCAAGTTCAATGGCAAGTTACAGTAAAGCTCCACGGGGTCTTTCCGTCCAGCTGCGGGTAACCCGTGTCTTCACGGGTCTCACAACTTCGCCGAGTCCCTCGTCGAGACAGCGCTCAGCTCGTTACGCCATTCGTGCAGGTCGGAACTTACCCGACAAGGAACTTCGCTACCTTAGGACCGTTATAGTTACGGCCGCCGTTCACCGGGGCTTCGGTTCTAAGCTTCGCACGGGCGAACCCGCACTAACCCATCCCCTTAACCTTCCGGCACTGGGCAGGCGTCAGCCCCTATACGTCGCCTTACGGCTTAGCAGAGACATGTGTTTTTGTTAAACAGTCGGCTGAGCCAATTAACTGCGGCCTCGTCAGGCTTCCGGCGCAGGCCGGTCACCGTCTGAGGCGCCCCTTATTCCGAAGTTACGGGGTCAATTTGCCGAGTTCCTTGACGAGGGTTATCTCGCGCGCCTTGGCACTCTACGTGCCCGGCCACCTGTGTCGGTTTGCGGTACGGGCGCCGTGAACCCTGACCATGAGGCTTTTCTTGGCAGCGTGGGATGAGCCACTTCGCTCGCGGTTGCCCTTGAGCTCGCATTCGCGTCTCGGCGTTGAATGAGGCGCCGGATTTGCCTAGCGCCTCCGCCTACACGGTTAGCCCGGGACGACCATCACCCGGTAGGCCTACCCTCCTGCGTCCCCCCCTGGCTCGTAACGGATTCACGGCGGGGCCGGAATGTCAACCGGCTGTCCATCGGCTACGCCTTTCGGCCTCGCCTTAGGTCCCGCCTAACCTTACGCGGACGAACCTTCCGTAAGAAACCTTGGCCTTTCGGCGGGCAGGATTCTCACCTGCCTTTTCGCTACTCATGCCGGCATTCGCACTTCCGCTTCGTCCAGCAGTCCTTCCGGTCTGCCTTCAACCTATCGCGGAACGCTCCCCTACCACCCTGCGCAGGACGAAACCTTGCGCAAGATCCGCAGCTTCGGTAGATGGCTTGAGCCCCGTTGGATTTTCGGCGCAGCACCACTCGACCAGTGAGCTATTACGCACTCTTTGAAGGATGGCTGCTTCTGAGCCAACCTCCTGGCTGTCTTAGCGGTGCCACTTCCTTTCCCACTTAGCCATCACTTTGGGACCTTAGCTGGCGGTCTGGGCTGTTTCCCTCTCGACGACGAAGCTTATCCCCCGCCGTCTCACTCCCGACGACCACAAGGCGGCATTCGGAGTTTGATTGGGTTCGGCACGGGTTTTCCCGCCCTAGCCCATTCAGTGCTCTACCACCGCCGTGCTGCATCGGGGCTGCACCTAAATGCATTTCGGGGAGAACCAGCTATCTCCGGGTTCGATTGGCATTTCACCCCTACCCACAACTCATCCCATGGTTTTTCAACACCAACGGGTTCGGGCCTCCACGCGGGATTAGCCGCGCTTCACCCTGGTCATGGGTAGCTCACCCGGTTTCGGGTCTGCAACATGTGACTCCCGACTTGCGTCGGGTTCCCATCCGGGAACGGCGCCCTATTCAGACTCGGTTTCCCTACGCCTCCAGGATACGCTCCCTTAAGCTCGCCACACGCCGCAACTCGCCGGCTCATTCTTCAATAGGCAGGCCGTCAGGCATTCCGGGTCCGAAGACCCAGCATAGCCCTTCGACTGTTTGTAGGCACACGGTTTCAGGTTCTATTTCACTCCCCTCCCGGGGTTCTTTTCACCTTTCCCTCACGGTACTCGTGCGCTATCGGTCGCCAAGGGTGTTTAGCCTTGGGAGGTGGTCCTCCCGGGTTCCCACGGGGTTCCTCGTGTCCCGTGGTACTCAGGAACACCGTCGAGGAAGTCGCCACCCTTTCGTCTACGGGGCTATCACCCGCTGTGGCCGGCCTTTCCAGGACCGTTCGACTAGGATGGAGATTGGTAACTTCCCGGCCGGATTGCGGTCCGGCCCGACGGTGCCCTACAACCCCCCGGATACAACGCCCGCAAGCTATCACGCATCCGGAGTTTGGGCTCTTCCCCTTTCGCTCGCCACTACTCGGGGAATCTCGGTTGATTTCTCTTCCTCCGGGTACTTAGATGTTTCAGTTCCCCGGCTGGCCTTCCCGCACCTATGGATTCAGCGCGGGATCGCGCGGTATGACCCGCGCGGGGTTTCCCCATTCGGATATGGTCGGATCGAAGGTTGCTTAGCACCTACCCGACCCTTTCGCCGCCAGCAGCGTCCTTCTTCGGCCCTTGGCGCCAAGGCATCCACCGTGTGCCCTTAGTAGCTTGTAACCCGCCCTAGGAGCAGCTGTATAGAGCCTGGTAACACATCACCTACCCACCGGGTTGCGTTCCCCCGCGGGTTGGGATGTCTTCGTCCATATTCGATTGTCAAGGTTCGCCCCGTCACCGCTCGCGTGACGGATCCTGCCGGGGCCGCCGACAGGAACATTGAGGCGTTCTCTCCGAGCCAGGGCACAAAAAAGAGGGGTCTGAGCCAGTTCCCCTCCGGGACGCTCATCGGGGATGCCGTATGCGGTTTATGCGCTCGGCTGCTCCACCCAATCAGCTCCTTGTGTCCGGGCCAACCCATCTTATAGTTGGCATCCCCCGGTTGTCAACCCTAACGGCCGTAACGGCCGTGACTTCCCCTCGCCGCCCTGCTAGACGACCAGACAGGTGAGTGAGTCGGTTACTCCTGCGGTCCGCTGGATCCTGGAAATCACCGTGTCGGCGAGCGCCGCCATGTCGCCCGCCTCGGTCGTGCAGATAATATCGTAGGGGCCGGTGACGACGTGCACCTCGCGGACACCCTTGATCTTCCGGATGGTAATCGCCGCCTTGCGGGCCTGGCCGGGACCGGTCTTGAGCAGCACCACCGCTGAAACCACGGCACGCACCTCCGATTCGGTGTGGAGACACAGTTGCCCATCCGGTCGGCTACTTCCTGCAGGGGGGTCTTCAGACCAGCCGCCGCCGCAGGGCAGCGCTGGCCGTGTCAATCAGCGTCACGACCACGATGATCACCATCAGGGCCATCCCGACGATTTCCCATCGCCGGAACTGCAGGGCCTGAACCATAATCGTGCCGATCCCGCCGGCCCCCACCAGTCCCAGGACGGTCGCGGCGCGCGCGTTGATCTCAAACCGGTAGAGCGACAGCGCCAGGAACTCCGGCAGGACCTGGGGCATGACCGCGTACCAGAAAACCTTGGCTCGGTCGGCCCCGGCGGCCCGGAGGGCTTCCAGCGGGCCCGGGTCTATCGTCTCAACCACCTCTGCGTACAACTTGCCCAGACTGCCGGTGGAGTGCAGCCCGATCGCCATCATCCCTGCCAGTGCGCCCGGACCGTAGGCGGCGACGAAGAAAACGGCCAGGATGATCTCAGGGAAGGTGCGGATCAAGTTGAGCACCTGCTTGCCCAGGTAGCTCGATGCGGCATGGGGGCTGATGTTCCGCGATGCCAGGAACGCCAGCGGGAAAGCCAGCAGCATGCCGATGGTGGTGCCCAGCAGCGCGACCTGCACCGAAACCACCATGCCCAACAACGAACGGCCGGCCCAGGACCAGTCCGGAACGAGCATCAGCGCCACGATGCGCGCCAGCAGCGGCAGGCCCTCGATGAACCGGAACAGGCTGGCCTCCACGCCCCGAGCCGACCAGATGAACACGACGGCGAACACCCCGACGCCGGCCCAAATCTTCCACCGCCCCGGCTCAACCAATCCCGCCATGTCCCTCTTCACACGAGGGCCTGCCGGACGCGCACGCTGATGGCGTCAATCGTGACGACGGCCGCAAGCGTGACCAGAATGATCACCGTGGCGCTCTGATACCGAAAGAGGTTGAGCGCGGTCAAGAGAAGCTGCCCGATTCCTCCGGCGCCCACCAGGCCCAGCACGAACGAAACGCGCACGTTTATCTCGAAAACGAACAGGGTGTAGCTCAAGTAGGCCGGCAAGATCTGCGGAACAACCGCGTAGCGCACCATCTTCAGACGGTTGGCCCCAGCGGCCTCCAGGGCCTCCATCGGCCCCGGGTCAATGGCTTCCAGGCTCTCGCTGGTCAGCTTCGCGATGATCGCCACGGAGAATATCGTCAGGGCCAGGATGCCGGCGAACGGGCCGATGCCCACCGCGGCCACCAGGATCGCCGCGTACAGCAACTCCGGGACCGTGCGCAGCAGGTTCAAGATCCCCCGCGCGCCGTAGTAGAGCCAGGCCTGGCGGGTAACGTTCCGCGAGGCGAGCAGGATCAGCGGCACGGAGAGCAGCGCGCCCTGGGTGGTACCCACCAGAGCCATCTGGAGCGTCTGCACCGCGGGCCGAACCAAGACGGGGAGCACGGCCCAGTTGGGCGGGAACAGATCGCCCATGAGCTTGTAGAAACTCGGCAGCCCCTCCCAGACAACTCGGGGGGAGGCGCCGATCCCCACCGCGCTCCACAGGTACAGGCCGGCCGCCGCCAGGAATATCAGGGTGAACCTAGCCTTCAGCGTCTGCTCCCCGGAAGTCGTCAGCCTTCAGGGCCCGGCCGTAGATCTGCTCGAAGGTGGCGTCGCCCACCTCGCCGGCAGGCCCGTCGTAGACCACCTGCCCGTCGCGCAGCCCCACAACCCGATGGGCGTACTCACGCGCCAAGTCGATGAAGTGCAGGTTGATCAGGACGGTGATGCCCTCCTGGTTGATGCGCCGTAGGTCGCGCATCACCACGTGCGAAGTGGGCGGGTCCAGCGAAGCTACCGGCTCATCGGCCAGGATCACCTTCGGCTCCTGAGCCAGCGCCCGCGCGATGCCCACGCGCTGCTGCTGGCCGCCGCTGAGCACGTCGGCCCGTACGAAGGCCTTGTCCTGAATGTCGAGCTTGCGCAGCGCCCCGTGCACGATCTCCAGATCGTGCCGCGGGAACCAACCCAGTAGTGCCCGCCATGTGGACAAGCGGCCCACGCGACCGGCCAGCACGTTGCGCAATACAGAGGACCGCTTAACCAGGTTGAACGTCTGGAAGATCATCCCAATCTGCGCGCGCACTTCGAGCAGGCGCGCAGGCGGGACGGCGGTCAGGTCCTCGCCCTCAAACCACACCGACCCCGCGGTCGGCTCGACCAGACGGTTGACGGTGCGGAGCAGGGTTGACTTGCCGGCACCGCTCAGCCCGACAATGGCAACAAACTCGCCGCGCTGGACGCTGAGGTCCACCCCGCGCAGGGCCTGGACCCCGCCGGGGAAATGGACCTCAACTCCGCGCAGTTCGATCTGTGGGGAGCTCAAATCCGGATCTTGTCGCGCATGAAAGCATATGTCTTGCGAATGATCTCGAACTCGGAGCCGTCCGACTTGGCGTAGCCAATCACGTTGTAGAGGGCTTCCAGTAGCCGTACCCCGTCGGCGGTCTTGCCCAGATCCACGAAGGCCTCCTGGATCTTCGTCACGAGATCGTCGGGCAGCCCGCGGCGGACCGCGACCCCGTCGTTGGGAATGGGGTTGCTCCGGACCAGGATCTTGACAACCTGCTCGACGTCAGGCAGCTCGCGGACCGAGTCTGGGATCGCATTGTCGTGGGTGGCGCTGGCATCCACGTCCTTCTTGTAGACCGCCACTATGGCCGCGTCGTGCGACCCGGCAAAGATGGTGCGCAGATCACGATCGGGATTGATCCCGGCATCCACCAGCATCATGTACGGGAACAGGTATCCCGAGGCCGAGGCCGGGTCCACGAACGCGAACCGGCGCCCCTTGAGATCGGCCAGCGTCTTGAACGGAGAGTCCACCCGCACGTTGATCGCCGCGTTGTAGCTGGTGACGAAGTGGCCCCGCGTGCGGCGAATGGACTTAGCGATGATGGTAACCTTGTGCCGCTCCTGGGCCAGCACCAGGGCAAACGGCCCGAAGATGCCGATGTCGGCCTTGCCTGTGCCCATCGCCTCGATCAACCCGGTGAAGTTGGTCGTCACAACCGCCTCCACCGGCATGCCTATCCGGTCGGACAACATCTTTGAGAGCGGCCCCAGGTTCTCCATCATGCGGCCGATCTCGCGCGACGGCACCATTCCCAAGATCAGCTTCTTGGGCGCCGGGCCGGCCTGGGCCATCGCCCCCACCATTCCCACCATAAGAACAACCGCCATGAGCGCGGCGGCACGCCTGTGCGCCATCACTGCGGACCTCCTCTGCGTGGCATCGTTGCTGGAGATATATTCGACCACGCCGGCGGGCACTCCCCCCACTGCGGCGGGATCTCGCGAAGGCGGGGCGTACGCGTCAACCTACCGGCCGACCAGTTCCTCCCAATGCGGCTTGTCGTAGAGGAGGTCCGTCGGGATGACCGGCCAGCGGGGCGCGGTGTACCCGGGGGTCATGGGGAAGAACGGCGGCGAGACGTTGGAGCGCAGGCGCCAGTCGTATGTCATGGCGCGGCCGTAGGCGCGGATGGGGTCGAAGCGCCCGAACTCACCGTAGGTCGCCTGCACGGTCCCGCCCAGGAACGAGATCGTCCCCTTGTCGGGTAAGGAATCCCATCCGCGCACCCAGAACTTGCCCGAGGGCACCAGCACTGCCGCGTCCATGTAGAGGTTGTTCGGCGCCAGGGAGCCCTCAATTGTTACGTTCCCTGTGCGGGACCAGAGCCCCAGCACGTTGCCGGGGTTATCGCCGGGACCGGCCGGGGGTCGCTGGTAGACCAGGTGATCGGTGATTCTAATCTCGCCCTGTGCGGCGATCGTCAGGCGGGTTCCCTGTTGCACGATCCCGTACAGTCCTTGCCCAACCGTGCTCGCGGTGACGCTCCCATCCAGATAGATGACACCGTTGAGCCTTACCCCGTTGTAGGTCGTGGTGTACTCCCACAACGGGCCCCAGTACGTGGTCACGGTGGCGGCAGCCGGATTCAGCACGATCTTGATGTCAGGCCCGGGCTGAGTTGGGGTTGCCACCGACGCGCCGGGCACGCGCACGTAGATCACCTGCTGGCCACCCTCCACCGCCAGTACCAGCCGGGACGCGTTTCCTCTGATGTAGATGCCCCCACAGCCCGTGGTCGCGCATTGCTGGTCCATGATGTAGGTGCCCTGCGGGACCACCCCGGAGGAGTCGGTGAGATCGGTGGTGCCGCTGCGGATCTCGGCGCGTATCGGGTCCAGTCCGGACGGGCTCAGGCCGACGGCGGCCCGGGCAGGGTTGCTGCTCAGGTCAGGCGTCGGGATTTGGGGGGCGTTGCGGGTGATCGGCCCTCCGCGGGGGACGTCGTACGGCGGGTTGCTCTCGGCCGCCAGGAAGATAGTTGAGCCGTTGTTTCCGAAGCGCACCGTGTCGTCGGACTGGGTGACCGAATCCAGGAATGTTGGGCTTCCCCAAATCTGCAGGTACCGGTTCATGTGCACCGGGCCGGGGAACGTCGTGGTGTCGAACATCCAGACGTCGCTGGCTCCGAACACGAGGAGCGCCTTCTGAGAGTAGGCGGCCCGCTCGACGAGCACGGGAAACCCCTGGCCGCTGCCCACGGGATTGCCCTCCAGCCACCTGGGGCACGCGTCGGCACCGGGGCTCCGAAGGCATACCGTACGGGTGGCGTTCCGGGACGTCCCGGTGGAGACGATCGTGTAGTCGAACCACATCTCGTACCGCTCAGGGGTCGTGCCGGTCGCGGTGCAGCTGGGGGCACGGCCGGACTGGCGGACGAGAATGCGTGCGGAGAAAGCGCCGATCGCATCACCTGTACCCTGGTCGGTCATGACGATGGGGCTGCTCGGCGTCCCGATCTCGAGCGCTGCCTGGGAGCCGCCGTCCGTCCAGGCCGATCCGCCGCCAGGGACGGCATAGGCCGTGATGACCTCCCGGTTCCTCGCTGGGTCGGTGCAGACGGCGCGGATCGCCGCCTCGGTCGCGCTTGCCTCGACCTGATTGCGCAGATCCACCTCGACGCGACGGCGTAGTTCCGCCAGGGCACGATAGGCGCCGGCCTCGGCCACCGCCAGGGCCTGGGCGCCCCGCAACTGATCGAACGAGAGCGTGGTCTCACCCATCGTCGCCAGGGTGAGTCCGGACACTGCCAGGGTCAGGATGAATATGGCCAGCATGACCGTGAGCAGGGCCACTCCCTGTTCCGCGTGTTGTGCTGGAAACTTCCGGGCCGGCGGTCGCGTCATCGGCAGTCACTCCTCATGAGCATGACGAGCCCTGCGCTCACCGACCCCTGGGCGGCGGCGTCGGCGCCGGTGTGGGCGTGGGTGGCGGTGTAGGCGTGGGTGGCGGCGTGGGCGGCCGCGGGGTCGGCGTCGGTGCCGGCGTCGGAGGCGGGGACGGCACGACCTGGCCGGGTGTCGGCCGCCAGGGGACCGTGCCTGTCACCGCAGGCCCGGGAGTCGCCAGGCCGCCGGTGTAGTTGCGGAGCTGGACGTTACCCGACACCACGCGCTGCCGCACCCGGGCGCCGGTCGTCTTGGTGACCTCGATCTCCGCTGCCAGACGCACAACCGCGGCCGGGTCACCGCCGGCGCCGCACGCGCCCGAGGCCTCACAGTAGGAGAACCTTACGTCAGAGACTTGCGAGGCCAGGGACTCGGCTCCGGCCGGTGCCGGGCAGGTGCCGCTCGTTGCCAGGATCGTCCGGTCGAAGGTATTGCCGGGGCCACCGCTGTGGCCGAAGCGAACGGTGTAGGTGCATCCCGGGTACTGAGGGTTGTCGCCGCCTATTTCAATGTCAACCCGCGAGGGAGCGGCCGCGACCAGGCGCCGCGCCCACCTGGCCTCCGCAACCAGCCTGTCGAGCGCGACGCGAGCGTTCTGCTGGACATCGAGGAAGTCCTCACCCATCCCGAAGGAGGTGGCCGCGTATGTAACCAGGCCGTAGATTGCTGCCAGGGCGGTGGCCAGAACGCCGAGCGCAACAAGGATCTCGACCAGGGTCAGGCCGCGCGCGTCTCCAGATCTAGATGGGGCGCCTGTAGACACCGTTTATGCTCCGGCAGCGACGGTGTAGGTACACGGAGACCGAATCTGCGAAAGTGGACAACGCAGCGTCAGGTGCGGCGGCTGCTGGGAGAACTGCTCTTTGAAAAGAGAATATTCGGCGCGGGTGAGGAATCTCCTTCTGGATACCCCCTTCCGGACGCTCCCCGGCTCAGCGCCTCACGGGACAGTGGGGCGGAGTGTTCTCCTCCGCGATCCCCGAGGAGACCACCTCCATGCACGCAAGTGGATCACAGCATGTGTAGCACACCCGCTTGAGAGCCCGCACTTCCAGAAGTCTCACTTCAGGAGAGAGGAAACCGTCCCTTGCGGGTTCCTCCCTTAGCAGATCGGTGCTGAGGTACTTCTTGTTGTCATCGGAGAAGATGGTGACCACGACCGCATCACCGCCGAGATCGTTCTGAACCTGGAGGGCGCCCAGGAAATTCGCTCCCGAAGAGATCCCGACCCCGATCCCAAGTTCTGCGGCGAGCTTCTGTGCCATTAGGATCGCATCCCCATCGTCCACACTTACCACGGAGTCCAGTGAGCTCAGATCTACGATGGGCGGGATGAACTCGTCGGATATCCCCTGGATTCGGTGTTTCCCCACCTTGTGACCAGTGGAGAGCGTGGGAGAGCTGGCAGGTTCCAGGGGATGGATCTTAACGCCGGGGTACTTCTCCCTCAAGAAGCGTCCGGTCCCCATTACGGTGCCACCCGTCCCAACGCCGGCGACGAAGGCGTCGGGACGAACCGAGCGAAACCTCAATTGCCACCATATCTCCGGGCCGGTAGTCATGTAGTGGGCTTCCACGTTGTCCAGGTTTGAGAACTGCCTGGGAAGGAAGACCCCATCAGTCGTCTCGGCCAGTTCCTCGGCACGACGGATACTGCCGAGGAATCCCCCCTCTTCCCTGCTCACGAGGACGATCCTTGCTCCCAGGCTCCGGATGAGGTTGACCCGCTCCGCGCTCATCCAGTCCGGCATGAAGATGACCACCGGATGCCCCAGGGCTCGACCTATCGCAGCAAAGGCGATGCCCGTGTTGCCGCTCGTGGCTTCAGCGATCGTGTAACCAGGCCTGAGGACACCCCTGGCATAACCCTGCTCCATCACGTGGAAGGCCATCCGGTCCTTGATGCTGCCGGTCATGTTCAAGTTTTCGGCCTTGGCATAGAGCGTGCGCCTACCCCCCCTAAAAAGGAACTCGATCGCCAAAAGGGGTGTGTTCCCAATCAGTGACGACAGCTCTCGTATCCTGCGATGGGCGTCGCTATCCACCATTCTTGGCCTCCATCTGCGTCAAGCAAACCTCCAGCCGGTCCACCATCTGGGAGAGGATCTCAAACGCTCGCTCCACCGGCTCGGGAGAGATCATGTCAACACCTGCCAGCTTCAGCGCATCGAGAGGGTACCTCGATCCGCCGGCCGATAGGAACGCGAGATAGCGTTCCGAGGCGCCCGGCACGCCGGAGAGGACATTACCGGCCAGCGCGTGCGCGGCGGCGATCCCCGTGGCGTACTGGAAGACGTAGAAGCTGATGTAGAGGTGCGTGTGGAAGGTCGCCCAGGTCACGCCGACACGGTCGGCGTCAACCTCCACCTCTTCGCCGTACCCCTCGCGAAAGAGATCGGCCATCAGCGACATCAGGTCCCGAGAGGTCAGAGCCCCTCCACGCTCGACCCGCTCGTGGATCTCCAGCTCGAACCGGGCAAGCGTCGGCATGATGAAGAAGTAGCGGTGGAAGTTGGCCATCGCCTCTTCGATCACGGCGATCTGAAACTCGGGATCGCTCTGGGTTGCCAGCAAGTGAGCGCGGAGCATGGCCTGGTTGAAGTTCGAGGCAACCTCTGCCAGGAATAGCGGGTACCGAGCATAGATGAGCGGCTGGGTGCGCCACGCCAAGTGCGAGTGCATCGAGTGCCCGAGCTCGTGAGCCAGCGTGCTGGCGCTGTAGATGTCGTCGCTGTAGCTCATCAGGATGAACGGGTGCGTGCCGGGCGCGCCCATGGAGAAGGCGCCGGACTGCTTGCCGCGATTCGAACAGAGATCCACCCATCGCTGCTCGAGCGTCCCGCGCCGCAGCGTCGTGACGTACTCGTCGCCGAGCGGCGCCATTCCCTGCGCGATCCACTCGACCGCCTGAGCGAACGTCACCCGGGGCTCGCGGGGCACAAGCGGCGCCCGCTCGTCGTACACGTGCAGCCGGTCGTACCCTAGGGCACGACGGCGCACGCCCCAGTAGCGGTGCCAGGTCGGTAGGTGGCGCCGGAAGGTCGCGATCAGGTTGTGGAAGACGTCCACCGGGATGTCATTGGCCAGCAACGAGGCTTCGAGCGCCGAACCGTACCGCCGCGACCGGGCCATGAACACGGCCTGCTTGACGCCGGCCGACAGGCAGCTGGCCATTGAGTGCCGGTGCGCGAGATGAGCGTCTGAATAACCCTCCCACGCGGTCCGCCGCACCTCGCGGTCCTCGTGCGAGAGCAGCACCCGCAGGTTGCCCTGGGCAACCTCCACCTCCCCGCCGGCGGCGGTGCGGGCCGGCGGGAAGATAAGGTCGGCGTCCGCGAGGATCCCGTGGGTCGCCGCGGCCGCCCGGAAGGGATCTGCCAGGAAGCCCAGTAGCTCCTCCACCTCGGGGGAGCGCACGTGAGGCGCGCGCCGCGCAAGCCGGTCAATGTAGTGCGCGTAGGTTGCCAGACGCGGCTCCTCGGCAATCCAGCGGCGCAGATTGTCGAACCCCACGGCAATAATCTCGGGCTCGGCAAACGCGACCTTCGCCGTAACCCTAGCCAGCAACCCGCGGGCCCGGTCGTGCCTGGCCGCGGCCGCTTGGTCGGTCTTGTCCACGGTGTGGCCCATGGTGGCGTAGACGACCACCTGCCAGAGCGTACGGAAGGCGCCCTGCATCGCATCGAGCCAATCGGCCAGCGTCCCCGCGCCGTCGCCAAGGCGCCCTCGGAAGGCCTCCAACGCCGGGAGCCCGTCCATGAGCCCGTGGAACGCGGCTTCCCAGGCATCGTCTGTGGGGAAGACGCTCGCAGCGTCCCAGGTGTGCTCAACGGCGATGGCGCTGCGCGGCGGAACTGCTGATACTTCCATGCGGACCCCTCCGATTCGCGTGATTACTTCTCGTGCCTACCTGGGCCTCATCTGCTCCGGCATCTGTACTGCCACCACCTCGCCGCGCGCGCAGATAACCCCCTCGGCTGAGACCGTTGCGGTCACCACGACCTTACGGCCCTTGATCTCCTTCACCCGTCCTCGGATCTCCAGTGGCACTCCTAGCGGCGTCGGCCGCAGGTAGTCCACGTGCAGGGATGCCGTAACGAACCGAAATGCCGGCTCCGTGCCCATCTCCCGTCCCTCGGCCCGGTACGCCGCAGCCGCGGCCGTACCGGTGCCGTGGCAGTCGATCAACGAGGCGATGAGCCCTCCATAGACATAGCCGGGGATCGCGATATGGTAGGGCCGGGGGAGAAAAACCGCAACGGCCTCCTCCCCCTCCCAGCGGCTCTTGAGCTGCAACCCATGCTCGTTGAGCCGGCCGCAGCCGTAGCAGTAGCTCAGCTCGTCGGGGTAGCTATCCTGAAAAGCCACCTGCTTCACAGAATCATAACCGAGCTCTACTTGCCTTTGTTCAAGACATCGAAGAGCCTGCGCAGATCGGCGTCCAGCGCCTTGAGTTCCTCCATGAGACGCCCCTGGCGCTCCATCAGCGACCGAAGGATGCTCTGGGAATCGGTTCCCGCAGGACCGGATGGCTTCGCACCAACCGGGGCCTTCACCGGCGGCCGATCGGCCACGACAGCGGGGGCGTCCTGCCCGGCCAGGAGGGCCTGCATCGCCATGCTTACCGTCGACGCCATGGCCACCCGGTTACCGCTGGCCAGCACCACGCGCTTCATCTCAGGCAGCCGTCCCTGCTCTGCCTGAAGGTAGATCGGCTCGACGTAGAGATTCGACTGCCCGATCGGAATCACGATCATGTTCCCCCGGATCACCCGGTTGCCGCCCTGGCTCCAGAGCGTGAACTGCTCGGAGATCTTGGGATCCTGATTGATGCGCGCTTCGATCTGCATCGGCCCGTAGACCAGCTTGTCCTTGGGGTATCGGAAGGCCAGGAGCTTGCCGTAGTGCTCGCCGTCTGATCGGGCCGCGAGCCAGGTGATCATGTTCTGCTTGCCCGGAGGGGTAAACGGCATGATGAGCGCGTACTCCTCAGTGTCCACACCTGGCAGACGCATGATGATGTAGTAGGGCTTCATCTCGACGGGCTTGTCGGTGTGGATCTCCTCCGGAAGACTCCACATGTCTTCCTTGTTGTAGAAGACGCGTGGGTCCTGCATGTGGAAGACCCGGTACATCTCGGCCTGAACCGCGAAGATGTCCTGCGGGTACCGGAGATGCGGCCGGAGCGAGGCCGGAAGATCTGCCAGGGGCTGGAACAGCCCAGGGAAGATGCGCGCGTACGTCTGGATCATGGCGTCGCCCGGCTCGGAGACGTAGAGCGCGACCGTGCCGTTGTAGGCATCCACAACGGCCTTCACGCTGTTGCGGACGTAGTTGAACCCTTCCCGCGATGGTGCCGAGTACGGGTAGCGATCCGTGTACGTGTAGGCGTCGAGAATCCAGAACAGCCGGCCATCGGCAACGACCACGTAGGGATCTCCGTCCAGCCGCAGGAACGGCACCAGCCTGGCCACGCGCTCGGCGATGTTACGGTGGTAGAGTATTACGCTCTCGGGCGTAATCGCGTCGGAAATCAGTATGTTGATGTCCCGGAAGCGCCAGGCGAAGAGCAGCTTGCGGAGGGGCGAGCCCAGCCCGACGCCGGTCGTGCCCTGGTAGGTGGTGTAGACGTTCTCGTCGCCCTTGGGGTAGTTGAACTCAGGAAACCGCGTGCGCACGATCACGTAATCTCGGCTCTTCTCGCCGTAGTAGACCTCGGGTTGGTCCACGCGGAGCTTGCCTATGGGCGGCACGTCCTGCAGGAACAGCGTGGGCAGCCCCTCCGGTGTCAGCTCGTTCACCGGGCTCATGGCGACGCCGTAGCCGTGCGTGAACTGAAGCCGGCGGTTCACCCACGTCTGGGCCTGAGCAGTCAGCTTCTCGGGGGAGAGCTCGCGCGCGGCCAGCATCACCTGGCGGTAGCGCCCATCGATGGTGTAGCGATCCACGTCCACGTCAACGAAGTCGTAGTAGAGCCGGATGCTCTGTATCTGGTTGTACGTAATGAGCAGGGGCCCCGGGTCCCACAGGCGGATGTTGGCCACGGTGGCGGGCGCCCGCGCCAGGTCGGCAGCGGTAATCATCTCCTCGCCCGCGATGGGGGCCTCCGTGATACGGTCGAGCGCGTAGCCCTGCCGCGTCATGCGAATGGTCCTCTCGATGTAGGGCCTCTCGCGCTCGAGCTCCTGCGGCTGCACGACGAACCGGTTCATCACGGCCGGGTAGATGCCGCCCACAAGGAGACCCGTCCCGATCCACGCCACCGCGCCGACAATCGCCAGGCGGTATCCCTGCCGGAACGCCGCGATCCCGACCAGACCGGCCGCCACCAGGGCCATCACCGCCTGCAACCGCAGCGCCGGGAGCCGGGCATAGATGTCGGCATAGGAAGCGCCGAATGAAGCCCCTCGCGGAGAGTAGACCAGGTCGTAGGCCGCCAGCCAGTGTCCCCACGCCAGAAGAACCAGGAGAATCGCGCCCAATCCGAAGAGATGCACGCGCATGGGGCGGGAAACAATGATGTTGATCGGGGCCGCCGGACGGAACTCCGTCTCACCCTCGAGCGGCATCTGCACCTGGGGGAAGACGATCCGGAACGCGTACACCGCGACCGCCGCTGCCAGGGCCAGCAAAGTCACCGTCAGCAACCATCCCTGGAGGAACCGGTAGACCGGAAGGGTGAAGACGAAGAACCCGATGTCGAAACCAAACTGCGGGTCGGCCGTTCCAAACGGCACAGCGCGCCAGAACCGGAGCACGTGCTCCCATCGGGTTGCGGCGACCCCTGCCATGTTGAGCGCCAGGAACAGACCACCGCCTATCACGGCCAGAGAGAAGGGCCGTTCCATGGCGCGCATCTGAGCACTACCCGGCATCTCGATCGTCCCCACGGCCTGCTCGGCCAGCCGGCGGGCGAAGAAGGCGCTGCTCATGATCGCCCCAGTACTCAGCAGCGCGCCCAGCACGAAGAGCGTGGCCTGGGCAAGAAATCTCGTCCGAAAGACCCCGGCGAATCCCAGGTCCACGAACCAGAGCCAGTCGGTGTAGAGGCCGAGAACTACCGGCCCCGCCCAGAGGAACAGCAGTAAGAGCAGGATAATGAGGGTTCGCGGCTTCATCGCTTCCTCCAATCGTGTGCCGGGCCCTGAGGCCGGCCGGTCAGTGCAATACCGAAAAGACGCTCGTTACAGAACCCCAGCTATGAGTGGAGCTTCTGCTTGCGGCCAACTATATAGTAGAGAACCGGACGACATCGAGTATGGCGAGAAGTGCCAGGGAGAGCGGAACAAGCAGAACGAAGACAACGATCAGCTCCAGAAGACCCACGCCGACCACCCTCCCCTACTCCGCCACCCTTGCCAACCGGCTCATACCTGGACGAACCTCGCAGCCTTCGCTCCGCAAATGGGGCAGGACTCCGTAGGACTGCCGAACTCGATGTGCCCACAGACGGGACACAGGTAGAACGCGGTCTCCATCAAGTCCTCACCCCGGCGAACTGCCTCCAGGGCGAGGTTGTAGAGCCGGGCATGGACCTCCTCGGCTTTAGCCGCATATACGAACATGCGCTTCGCCTTGTGACCATCGGCCTCTGCCTGCCCGATCATAGGAGGATACATCTTGGTGTATTCGTGCATTTCGCCATCGATTGCCGCCTGGAGGTTCTCGGCCGTTGACCCGATCCCACCCATTGCGCCGAAGTGCCCCTCGGCATGGATTCGCTCCGCCTCGGACGCGGTCCGGAACAGTCGGGCGACGTTGGGGAAACCATCCTGCTCCGCTTTCTTGGCAAACGCTCGATACTTCTGGTTGGCCTGGCTCTCCCCGGCGAATGCCTCTTTCAGGTTCTCGTGCGTTCCCGGCATGTTCACACACTCCTGTTGGGGCTCATTAGAGAGCAACACAAGTATAACTGTACGGTAGACAGACGGGCATGACAAGCATCGTAGGCCTGCTGCCCGCGCCATTGCCTTTCCAGCGCGCCCAGCGTCTTCCGGACACTTCCATTGACTATCCGCACGTACATCTCCAGAGGCAGCAGCTCGCGGCTGACAACCTTGAGGGTCTCGGGGGACATCCTGCCATCTTCCACGAGCTGGCGACCTGCCGCTTTCGCCGCCGCCAGGACGTCGTCTACCTCCAGACCCATCTCCATCATGACCTTCAGTGCCGGGCCGTGCGGTCGCAGCAGCGCCCCTGCAAACTCACTTCTCAGGTTTCTGCAGACTGCTTCGACGTGCGCGAGCAACGGGTTGAAGTTGTCCATCTCCCAGAAGCCGCAGTTGGAGACCAGCACAAGGCTGCCGGCCTTAACTCCTTCACGTACAGGATGGCGGCAGTGCCCATCGCGCAGCTCGAAACGCGGATGCGCCAGCGGGATGATGCGGTCCAGCAGGCTCTTCAGCGGCCCGCTCATGCCATCCACGTAGACCGGGGTGGCGAGAACACGAACGTCCGCTTCAGCCAGCTTGGGGAGAAGCATCTGCATGTCGTCCTGCTGGAAACACTTGCCGGGAGTCTTGACCCAACAGTCGAACTCGCCCTGGCAGGGGCCGATCTTCAGCTTCTTCGTGTAGAAGAGCTCGACCTCAGCACCTGCTTCTCTCATTCCCTCAAGAAAAGGGCCAAGCACCAGGGCGGTGTTGCCCTTGTCCATGTTGGGACTGCTGTTGATTGCCATCACTTTCATCGTTCCGCCCCCTGCATCGGTACTTCCTTGGGAGTCAGCAGAAAGACCGGGATTTGCCGGCCACCAGTACGGCGCGTGTAGTCATCGTACCCTGCGTAGAGATGGACGGCTCTGTTCCAGCAGGCATCTCTTTCTACGCCATCCACCTGGCGGGCGAGATACCGCTCCGACACCCCGCGGTAGGTCAGCGTGATCTCAGGGTTTGCCCTCAGATTGTGGCACCAGGCAGGATGATGGGGACGGCCCCAGTTGGATGCTATCAGGATTACGCGCTCTCGGTCTGGAACGCCGACAAGCAATACCGACCGTGGCTCACCGCTCCGGGCGCCGATGGTTGTGACCGTGAGAACGGGCAGACCCGCCAGAAGAGCCGTCAGGCTGCTCCGACCGCCGGAGAGCCGAATGAAGGCCCGGTCGAGATGGTGCAGCGTGTGCGAGAAGAACCAAGCACCGAGGCGAGACGCCGCGATCTTCCTAATCGCTAGGTGGAACCGGCTGGGCCGCCGGAGTTCAATCTTCATGACCCAGACGGCGCACCAGCATGACCAGCCCGCCGGATGCCAGGCACAAGAAGGCGGCGAATGTCAGCAGATGCTTGCTGAGCGTAGCAATGCCGGCCAGTGAGCCCAGCGGCAGGCTGATTTCCGGATAGACGTTCAGCATTCCGAGTATGCAGAGGTTCTCGACATAGTCAAAGAAAGCAATACCGAGTGGCAGCAGGTTGGCTCTTAGCCAACGTGTACCACTGCCACCCACGGCGCGCGCGGTTCGTGTCAGCAGAAAGGCGAGACCCAAACCGTAGGCAAGAGGAAACGCGAAGTCGGCGACCAGAAACCGCCGGTACAGCTTGCGGCCTTCAGTGCCGTAGCGGCCCAGCGCCGCAAACGCCTCTTGCGCCGAGTAGAATGGCTTCAGGTCAAGAAACCCCTCGCCGCCACTGATCCTGGTCATCTCCGCGTTGGAAAGGGGCGAGGCCGAGAAGCTGAACAGCCCAAGGAAGCCAGCGGCAGCCAGCAACAGTACTGCCATCAGGCGAGGCGAAGAGTAGCGGGCAATGGCAGCGCTTGTGCTGTCAAACATACATCCTCCCGCCATCAAGGTGGCAAGGTCGGAATCAGAACGCCAGAGAGCACCTACGCCCCAACGGCCCTGCTGAGGGGCGCTTTCGAGGAGGCCTCACAAGTGTTGGGCGGGATCCCTCATGTTCCTGTCGTCCGTCGCCCTCACCAGAATAGGCCAAAGCCAACCACAGGCTATTTCCTCGGGGTCAGTTCATACCAGAAGTCAGCCATGTACCCTCGTGAATCAATCTTGAAAAGTTGCTTGACCACTTTAGGTTTCCCATTCTTGCATCCCCATTCGTACACCGTCGCTCGCCCTGTCACGGCAGCCGGGATGCTATCCGCTGAGGGATTCGTCCTGCAATAGTCTTCCATCCCTGAGGTCGGCACTTGTGACTTGTCGGCCTTCACCAGGCAGGGGAGATTGGCTCCGAAATGGCAAACCCATACGCTGTTACTCATGCACCGCCAAACCGCATTCTGTTGGAATTCCAATGGCGCATCAGCCGACACGATCCCCTGCCGGATCATGCCTTGAATAACGGAATCCGGCGTCTTGGCCCCATTGTATCGCCCATCCGGTGTATCAATGGCCCCCACTGCTGCACAATAGGCAAAAGGGTCGCTATATGACGATTGCCCGGCCTTGGTGTTGGGATAGCATCTTCCAGCAAAGTAATCCCACACATCGCAGGTTTGGCCATTCTTGAGGGTGCAGGTTCCTTGTTCTTGATCCGTGTTGCTCTTGCTAGTGACCTGATACTTTCCTCCAGTAATGGCACAGTACCTAGTGTCCCGCGTCTAACGCTTCTTTACAATACTTGATCTTGCGCATGATCGTCGATGCTGTAGCCGTCCAGATGAACGGACGGGGGT
>JAVHLI010000011.1:33068-100109 GCA_031082185.1 bacterium
CTTGATCTTGCGCATGATCGTCGATGCTGTAGCCGTCCAGATGAACGGACGGGGGTGCTTGTTGTTTTCCCGCAGGTACTGGTAGATGGCCCGCTCCAATTCGCGGACGCTGCGGAACGCGCCGCGCCGGATGCGCTTGCGGGTGATCTCGGCAAACCAGCGATCCACCAGATTGAGCCACGACGACCCCGTGGGAGTGAAGTGTAGATGGTAGCGGGGGCGCGCGGCGAACCACGCCTGCACCCGCGGATGCTTGTGCGTGCCGTAGTTGTCCAGGATCAGGTGAATCTCGCGTCGGCGCGGAACCATCCGGTCCACCCGCTCCAGGAAGGCCAGGAATTCCATGTGCCGATGCCGCGGCTGGCAGTGGCCGATCACCGTCCCGTCCAGGACGTTGAGGGCCGCAAACAGGGTCGTGGTCCCATGGCGGACGTAGTCAGGGGTCTGGCGCGCCGGGATTCCCGGCCGCAGCGGCAGACTCGGCTGCGTCCGATCCAGGGCCTGGATCTGGCTTTTCTCGTCCACGCACAGCACCAGCGCCTTATCGGGCGGGTTGAGGTACAGCCCGACCACATCCCGCAGCTTGCGGACGAAGTGGGGATCGCGACTCAACTTGAAGGTCTCGGTGCGATGCGGCTGCAGGCCGTGCGCGTGCCAGATGCGCCGCACGGTGGCCTCGCTCACCCCCTGCGCACGCGCCATACTCCGCGTACTCCAATGCGTCGCAGCCCGCGGGGTGGTGTGCAGGGTGGCATTCACGATGGCCGCCACCTTCTGGGCCCCGATCCGCTTTCGGCGGCCCGGCCGGGGCGCATCTTTGAGCAGGCCCGCAACCCCCGCCTTTGCATACCGCCGACGCCACACCAGGACCGTCGGCCGCGTGACGCCCAACTGCTTGGCCAGACCCGCGTTCGACTGGCCTTCAGCAGCGCCCAGCACGATCCGGGCACGGAGAGCCACTTTCTGGGGGGTGTTGCGACCACGCACCAGGCCTTCCAGGAGGGCACGATCTTCAGGGGCAACGGCCAGAGCTTTGGCTGGTTTCCACATGGTACCAAGACCATAGCACGAACCGCCGTGATTGTATAGTTATTTACGACGCACTACACTAGGGCCTTTTCGGGCCTTCTCGGGCGGGTCGTGCCCAGCTATGATTGGATTCTAAATCCAAAATATTGACCGGTCAATACCCCGCGCGTATACTAAAAGTATGCGGGTAGCCCACCTGCGTGTCGGACGCGCGGCCCTCTCGCGCACGACCCTATCGCGTGAGGCCTACCGGGTACTCCGCTCGGCCATACTGGGCCGGCGCCTGCCTGCCGGGCAGAAGCTGGTAGTCCGCGTTCTGGCCGAGGACCTGGGCCTCTCCCCCACGCCGGTCAAAGAGGCGCTGGCGGCCCTCGAGCGCGAGGGGCTCGTGGTAGCCGTTCCCCACAGGGGATACCGCGTCCCAACCATCACGCCGCACGACATCGAGGAGCTGTACGCGCTGCGCGAGATCATGGAAGGGCTGGCCGCGGCTCTTGCTGCGCGGCAGGGGGGCGAGCGGTGCCGCGCACAGCTCGAGCGCCTGCTGGTCCGGCAGCAGGCGCGCGTTCAGGCCGGGGATGTTGAGGGCTACGGCGACCTGGATCTCGCGTTCCACCGGTGTCTGCGCGAGGCATCGGGGAACGCGCGGCTATCCAGGGTGGCGGAGTCGTTCAACGGGCAGATCCGGCTGCTGATCAGCACCTCCGCGCAACTACCCGGTCGCCTGCCGGTGTCCCTGCAGGAGCACAAGGCGATCGTGCGGGCTGTGAAGGCCAAAGACCCCGCCGCCGCCGAGGCGGCGATGCGCCATCACGTCCAACAGGCCGGCGTCGCCATCATGGCGCACCTGAATGGCTCACCCCATTCGTCCCCAGGACCATCACCGCGGCCGCCGAAGTGAGAGCCTAGATAGGTCTAGGGGTAGGTCTAGGGGGGCGAGCGGATCATGGCTCAGCGCATAACCAGTCAGGGACGCACCGTCGAGATAGACGCCTCTTTCCGGGAGAGCCTCAAGCAGGAGGAGGTCTCGCAGTCTACGGGCGGGTCTTTCCGCAGCTACACGCTGTACCTATGGCTTCAGACCAAAGAGAGCCGGGCGATTGTCCGCCTGACGGATCGGTTGCGTAAGGCCGTCACGGACAGCGGGGTGCGCGATGGGTTCGCCCTGATCAGCGCGATGCACATCACCGCCGCGGTGTACGTGAACGATCATGAGACCGGAATCATGCAGGACATGATGGGGTTGCTCGACCATCTCGCACCCTTCCGGTCGGACTACCTCCATCACAGAACCGGCGAGGACAACGCCGACGCCCACCTCAAGAGCCTTCTGCTGCATCATCAGGTGATCGTTCCGATCACCGGTGGAGACCTGGATTTGGGACCCTGGCAGGAAGTCTTCTACGCCGAGTTCGACGGGCAGCGCCGCAAGCGGGTGCTGGTCAAGATCATCGGCCTCGCGCAGAAGTAGAGGGACCACCCGGGCGGATAGTCTCCCTGCGGTTTGCGCTCCAGGAAACCATGTGGGGCAGGCGGTGTGACCGCCTGCCCCACATGTGATTCGTTGGTGCTACTCGACTAGGCGAACCGGGCCTCGGTCGGCAGGTACTGGTCGTCGATCTCGGCGAACCTGGCCTCAGTCGGCAGCCACTGGTCGTCGATCTCGGCGAACCGGGCTTCGGTCGGCAGGTACTGGTCGTCGATCTCGGCGAACCTAGCTTCGGTCGGCAGGTACTGGTCGTCGATCTCGGCGAACCTGGCCTCGGTGGGCAGGTACTGGTCGTCGGTCTGGGCGAAGCGAGCTTCTGTCGGCAGCCAGTACGCGGATCCCGCGATGAGCGCAACTCCCGTTACCAGGGCAATCAGGGTCTTCTTCATTTTCGTTTCCTCCTTGAGTTTGTGGTTCTGAATTTCTTCCTGACCCCATTACACTGCTTCCACGCTTTCCGCACATCACACCAATGGCCGGTTGGCGGCTCCGACCTTCGGCGGATGGTATCGGTCGGCAGTAAGATGGGGCTGTGCCGGCGGTGGGGCGGCTTAGCGTCATCGGGTCAGGCCTGTTTCCCCGTGCAGCGAACCGCCGGTTTTGGGCATAGGTGGAGCAGGAGAAGTCATGGCCCGCATCTTCATCATCGAGGACGACCCCACCATCGCGGACCTGCTGAAGGTCGCCCTGCAGCACGAGGGGCACGAAGTACGCCTGGAGCCACGCGGCGATCTCGCGCCCCTCGATGAAGGGTACGACCTGGTCCTTCTCGACCTGACGCTGCCGGATGTCGACGGGCTCGATCTGGCGCGCCGGATCCGTGGGGCCTACGATCTGCCCATCATCATGGTGACGGCGCGGGGGGAGGTCCAGGACAAGGTTGCCGGGTTTTCCGTCGGTGCCGACGACTACGTAACGAAGCCCTTCAACTTTGCCGAACTGGCCGCGCGCGTCCGCGCCGTCCTCAAGCGCGCGGGTAGTGTCGTCGGCCGGCTGCAGGTCGGTCCCCTAGTCCTGGATGCGGAGACGCGCCAGGCCTGGTGGCATGAGCGCGCCTTTGACCTGTCGCCTAGGGAGTTCGACCTGCTTACGGCGCTGATGCGTAGGCCGGGGCGCGTCTTCACTCGCGAAGAGCTGCTGGACCGCGTCTGGGGCTTTGACTTCGAGGGCGAGAGCAACGTTCTGGAAGCAACCATCCGCCGCCTGCGGGAACGGCTCGGCGACAAGGAGCACCGTATCATCGCCACGGTGCGGGGTGTGGGCTACACGCTGAGGCTGCCATGACGCTACGCTGGAAGATTATGGCAACCTTCGTCCTCATCCTCGGCGTCATCGTGGTAGTGCTGAGCGCCGCGTATCATAGAGATCTGAACCGGTTCCTGCTCGACCACGCCCAGCGCACGCTGCGTGTCGAGGTCCAGCCCACGCTGGACGCCTATGCCAGCCGTCTGGCAGCCACGGGTCTGCCACTGGGTCTCCTGGTCCGCGAACTGGCCCGAGACCTGACCACGCCTGCGGCAACCGCGGTCGTGCTCGACGCCGCCGGGCGTGTCCTGGCGTCCGGCAACATCCTTTCCGAAAACCCTGACCCGTTGCCTCCAGACCCGGATGTGGTTGCGAAGGCAACACAGAGCGGCCGCGCCGTCTCGGTCGTCCAGCCCACCGGCAACGGGCGTCAGATGACCCTCTACATACCGCTGGCAGTTGCCGTGTCGGCGCCGCAGCGCGTCGCCGGTGTCGTGCAGCTCAACCGCCCGCTCGCAGACATAGACCGCTCTCTTGTTCTGGTGCGCCGGATTGTTATAGGCGCCGTCGCCGCGGCCCTGCTGGCCGGCAGCGTCCTGGCGCTCATGCTGGCCCGATACCTATCCGCGCCCCTGGAACGATTGGCAGCCACCTGCCGGGCGATTGCCGCCGGCGAGTGGGGGCGGCGCTCGGAGCTATCCCATGGTCGCGACGAGGTAGGACGGTTGGCGGCGTCCTTCGATGAGATGGTCCAGCGCCTGGAGGGGGCGTTTGCCATGCAGCATCGCTTCGCCGCCGACGCCGCTCACCAGATTAGGACGCCGCTAACCGCTTTGAGCGGCCATCTGGAGCTGCTGGAGCGAGGCGTCATTGCAGATCCTGAACGGGTCCGAGCCTCCTACCAGACCATGCGGCAGCAGATGGAGCGGCTTGACCTCTTGGTGCGAAAGCTCGTGACACTGGCCGTTTTGGACGCAGGTGTCCCGATGCGGCGGCTCCGCATCGATCTGGGGGCGCTGGCCCGAGCGGTCGCGGGCGACTTCGGTTCCGTTGCCGGCCAGCGGCTGCGGGTCGTGCACCACGGTGCGGCGTGGGCAGAGGCCGACCAAGATCAGCTCCGCGAGGCGCTGAGCAACCTGGTGGACAACGCCATCAAGCACGCGGGTCCCGAGGCCACCGTCACCATCGAGGCCTGCCCCGGGCGTCTCTCAGTGCGGGACGACGGGCCCGGGATCCCGCCGGAGCGGCTGGAGCGCATCTTCGACCGATTCTACCGACATTCGCGCACGTGGGAGGGATCCGGGTTAGGTCTGGCCATCGTGCGTAGCATCGTGGATGCGCACGGCGGAAGGGTCTGGGCGGAGAGCGCGCCCGGCCGAGGGACTGCGTTTCACGTCGAACTGCCCGTTGAACCGTAATCTTCCCGTCATCTTTCGTCATGCCGTGGTCAGCACGGCATGTTACCGTCCTGATCGGAGGGTTAGGTCATGCATCGGATTGTAATCGGGTTATGCATTGTTGCGATTGCCCTGGCAGGCCTAGGGGCCGCCGGCGTAGGGGCATCCTACGCGTCGCAGGGCGGGTCGCCTTCGGATGGAGCCGTAATCAACACCTCACAGGGCCCATCCGGCCCACAAGGACCTTCTGGCCCGCAGGGTCCGTCCAGGGCTGAGCAGGACGGGCAGCGGGCGGAGAGGGAGCTGCGCCAGGCGAAGGAGCGGTTACCCGACATGGCGACCTTAGCCCGCACCAACGAGGACACCCGGGTGCTGTTCACCATGGCGCGCCGCAACCTCGCGGTGGCCGAGGCGCACTTTGAGGCCGGCCGGTATTACCAGGCCGCGGAAGTTGCCGTTGCGGTGGTCAAGATGTCCGAAGCCATCCGTCACCTATATTGGGCTCAGGCACGACCCAACTAGGCAGTCCATGCAGCACAGCAGTCTGTACAATCTGCACAAAGGGAGGAATGGAACGATGTTCCGAATAGGCACAATCGCAGGCGTGCTGGCAGTTGCGTTCATTGCGGTACTCCCAGGCCAGATCATGGCGAACCAGATGACTGACCCTGGGGTAGCGTTGCAGAACCAGCTCCAGCAGGCCGACGGGCTAATCGCGCTTATCCGAACCGCCGTTCAGAGCGGTGATCCGGCGCTCGTGCGCATGCGCGTCCAGCAGTACGTAGCTGCGATGCACCAGATAATGAACCAGGTGCGCGCCATGCAGCGATCCGAGAATGAAGACAACGCGGTCAGGACCGTCTACCGGGCGACACACAGGCACATGGAGGCCCTGGGGATTGTCAGGAGAGAGGCGGCCGGTGAGGCTCACGGCGCCCTCGAGAGGGCGATGGAGATGTTGAGGATTTGTCAAAGGATCACAGCGGAGGCCATGAAGAGAGTTGGCGAGGGCAACCCGGACAAACCCTCCGGTGCGCCGGGCGGCCCTTCGGAAGGGGCGCCTCGAGGCAGGTAGTAGCGTTAGCCAGCATTATTGCATAGGCGCACAAGAGGGGCGCGGGGGTTGAGCCTGCGCCCCTCCTGCTGCTTACCGGAGCATTGCTTGGACCGCCCAAACTCCTCACCTAAGCTTCACATTCGCCTTACGCGCTCTTCATCCACCGGTTCTACTCTTATCCTTGAACAACACGCCCGCCGGGCCCGACCAGAGGGCCCGGAACGGGCAACGAGGAGGGAAGAGCGATGAGAACGATGTTGACAGCCGCCGGGGTCGTCCTGGCGCTGCTGGTTGTGTCGGTAGCCCCTGCCATCGCCGCTGGGCCCAGGTGGGGGACCGGTCCGGGTGCCGGCGTAGCGACGACGATTCCCGCCGACGTCCACAAGGCAATTGAGACGGCCACGCAAGCGGCCGCGGCCAGGGTTCTGAAGATGACCCAGGCCGACCTTGCCAAGGAACGGGCCGCCGGCAAGACCTTGGCGTATCTGGCAGGGGCCAAGAACGTGCCGCTGCAGACCGTACAGACGGCCGTGGTCAACGCCCGAAAGTTCGCGGTCAACCAGGCGCTGGCCTCGGGCAAGATCACCAAGGCCCAGGCAGACGCGCTACTACAGGCCGGTCCCCGCTTTGGGATGGGCAACCGGTCAGGCGCAAGCCAGCAGCACGACGATTGTTCGCAAGGCGGCCAGATGCGGGACGGCAGGGGGCACCGGTCCGGCACGGGGCGCTGACCCCGAGCCGCACCGCCCGGCGGGGCGGACCGCCTCTGTCCCGCCGGGGCAATCCTTGCAGCAAACATACCGAGACTTACTGAAAGCAGAGGAGGCATGATCGTGAGCACAACTCGTGCAAGGACCCGATGGCAGCAGCGGTTGGGTGGATTTGTACTGGCTCTGGCGCTGATTGCAGGCATCGCGGCCGCCGCAACGGCCGCCGCTGCACCCATAAGCGCCGTGGCCCGCCAGGTCCTCACCGACGCCGCAACATCCGAGTACAAAGCGCTGGCAATCTACCAGGCGATTGTCAAGAAGGTCGCCAACAAGAAGCCGTTCTCCAGCTGGGTGCGCTGCGTCCCTGAGTACATTGACGCGAATCTGAAGCCCCTCTTCGACAATTACGGTTTGGTCATGCCCCCGGTGCCTGACCCAGCCAAGGTTGCGGCCCCCGCATCGTTCAGGGATGCCTGCCGCCTGGCAAGTAAGATCGAGAACGAGAAGGTGGCGATGTACGAGCAACTCCTCAAGACCGTCAAGGAGGCCGACATCGTCGCGGCCTTGACCGTGATGCGAGATGAGGCCAAGCAGCGGTTGGATGGTGTGCTCGAGCACTGCAAGTAGCAGCCGCACACGGGGCGGACGGTCATCCCGGCTGGAAGGGAGCACCGAGATGGGAGTGCAACTCGGAGCAGTCAAGCGCAGGCCCAAGGGTCCCGCCGCCTACTGGAATGTTCAAAACGCCCGGCATCTCGTGCAGGCGGGGTTCCTGGCGACGGTCGTCAACATGGCGGTCCAGCGAGCGCTGGCAGCAGGGGGCGCCTTCGCCTCCACACCTCCGCCCGAAGCCTACTGCCCCTTCGGCGGGATCGAGACACTCTACAGGTGGGTGACCACAGGCAAGTACATCAATCATGCCGCCCCATCCAACCTGATCGTACTGGGCGCCGTGCTGCTTGGATCTCTGGCCCTCAAGTCCTCGTTTTGTGGCTGGATCTGTCCCTTCGGGACGCTCCAGGAGGCGCTGACCGGCATAACACGGTTCTTCGAGCGTCGTTTCAGGCCGGTGGCCAGACTTGCGAAGACCCTCAAGGCGCATACCAGGGGCCTTGAGGCGGTTGACCGCTATCTTCGGTGGGGCAAGTACCTGGTGCTCGCCTACTTCCTCTACGGCACGATCGTGGCTGCGCGCATGGTCTTCCGGCCGTACGATCCCTACATCACGGCCCTGAACATCAACGAAGCAACCCTCGGCCCCGGCCTGATCATCCTGATCTCCACTGTGGTCCTTTCGTTCTTCATGGAGCGGCCTTGGTGCAAGTACCTGTGCCCGCTCTCCCCGATCGTCGGGCTGGTGGGCAAACTGGCGCCGGTGAAGATCGAGCGCACCGGCACTTACTGCAAGGATTGTTCCATCTGTGGTGTCACGTGCCCGATGAACCTGCCCTTGGCGACGGCGACCCGGGTTACGGCCGTGGACTGCAACGACTGCCTGAAGTGCGTGGGCGCCTGTCCGCGTGCTGGCGCGCTGGACCTCGTCCTGCGCTGGCCGTGGGCAAAGCCGGCGGTCTTGCAGTAGTGACGAGGAAGGGAGCGAGGATACTATGCGTCTGAACCCGTACATTTACGGAATCCTGGCGGTGGTTCTGTTCCTGGGGGTCATCTACGGCGCCAAGGCGGGCGGGTTGTGGAGCACCAGCCGCAGGGCCGCCGGCCCCAGCAGGCAGATCGCGGTAGAAGTGAATTCAATGAACGCAGACGACGTCAGGGGGTCGATGACATTTGCCGAGGTCTCGAGGGCCTTTCGTATCCCGGTCGCCGATATCTATGCCGCGTTCAATCTGCCCGCTGACACGCCGCCATCCAAGCAGCTCAAGGACGTATTGCGCGCCAACAAGATAGAGGTTGACGAACTGCGCGACTGGCTGAAGAAGCGGGGGACCGGCGCGAAGTAGCGCAGGGGCAAGCCGCAAGACAGAACGCACCGTGTAGGAGGGCGGGGGAGCCGCGTCAGTCTGGAATCAGCAGCCGGCGCAGCTCGTCCAGATCCCGCACGTGCAGGTCCGGATGGACGCCCGGCTGTGGGCCGCCGACGCCTGTCCCGACGAGCACCGTGCGCAGGCCGACACGCATCCCTCCGGCCACGTCGGAATCGAGCGAGTCGCCCACCATCACGGTCTCCGAGGCGTGGATCCCGAAGTGCCTGATGGCTTCCGTGAAGAAGAACGCCGACGGCTTACCCACGACCTCAGGCTGCGTTCCCGATGCGGCCGTGAGCGCCGCGACGATGGCTCCCACGCCGGGCACGAAGACCCCGTTCGTCGAGGGCACCCGGCGGTCGAGATTCAAGGCCAGGAGCGCCGCGCCTTGATCGAGTGCCCGGACCGCCGTCGCCAGGTCGCCGTAGGTCATGCGTGGGTCGCGCCCGACGATCACGACGCGTGCCGCCATGGGATCTTTGACCACAGGCACGTTCGCCTGTTTGAGCACCGCACGCACGGCGTCGGTGCCGAGAACCAGCACCGGCGGCCGGTCGCGGAGGCGCGGATGCCTGGGAAGGACGCTGAGCGGCCCCATGACCGCCTCCGGGTTGGTCTTGATCCCGGCCTCGCTCAGCCTGACGGACAGGGCAGACGCCGTCGCGCCGGAGACGTTCGAGAGGAAGAATACGCCGCGGCCCGCCGTCCGCAGCGCGGAGATGAGCGCGACCGCTCCTGGAGCCGGCAACCCGCCGTACCAGATGCATCCGTCGAGGTCGAACATGAACTGCCGGACCCCGTCAAGCGCGACGGTGCTCACCATGCCATCCTCTCGCCGGTGCCCGCATCAAAGAAGTGGAAGTGCTCGCCGACAAACGCGATGTGGACTTCCTGGTCCGAGCTCACCCGGATGCGCCGCTCGGTCCGCACGGTCAACTGGACACCGTTGGAACGCACCTGCAGGAACTGATCCGGCCCGGCCGAGAGATCGGCGTACACGCGGAAGGGCACCGCCCCCGGCATCGCGTTCTCAAAGACCCGGCAATCCTCGGGACGGACGGCGAGCAGATAGCGCCCAGGCCGCTGTATCGGGCCGTTCGAGGAAAGGGCAAAGGCGCCCGGTACGGTCACGGTCCCCTGCTCGGTCACCTCCACGTCGAGGAAGTTCATCACTGGGTTGGCCGTGAACTCGGCGACGAACCGCGTCGCCGGCGAGCGGTACACGACATCGGGCTCGTCGTACTGCAGGACGTGGCCGTGGTCCATGACGGCGACCTTCGTGGACAGCGTGAGCGCCTCGATCTGGTCGTGCGTCACGTAGACGACGGTCATGCCCAGGTCGTGGTGCAGGCGCTTGAGCTCGGCGCGCATCTCCAGCCGGAGTTTGGCGTCGAGGTTGGAGAGCGGCTCGTCGAGCAGCAGGATGGCAGGTTCCACGGCGATCATGCGGGCGATTGCCACGCGCTGCTGCTGCCCGCCCGACAGCTCAGAGGGGTAGCGTCCCTCCATCCCGTGGAGGCGGACGCGCTCAAGGGCCTCTCGGACGCGCCGCGCGAGATCGTTCCCGCGCGCTCCGCGATGGGCAAGGCCCAGCGCGATGTTCTGGAAGACCGTCATATGGGGCCACAGCGCGTAAGACTGGAAGACGAGCCCCAGGCTTCGCCCCCCGGGCGGCACGTTGATCATCTCGGCGGACGAGAACACAGGGCGATCGTCCATCCGGATCTCACCGGCGTTGGCTTCCTCGAGCCCGGCGATCATGCGCAGCATGGTTGTCTTGCCGCAACCCGACGGGCCCAGGAGGGTGGTGAACCCTCCGGAGTCAAACTCCAGCGTCACGTCGTCAACCGCGGTGACGGATCCCCAGCGCTTGGTCAGGTTTCGAACCGCGATCCTCATGACACGCTCCTAACCCTTCCGCCGGACAGCCGGTTCAGCAGGTTCACGAGTCCCGTCACCACGAGGATGACCACGACCAGCATGACCGTGAAGGCGTCGGCAAGCTGCCGGAAGCCAACCTCGGTGTACCAGAAGGCCTGGGTGGCCATCAGGCGGATCCGGGGCGTGACCAGCATGATGTACAGGGAGAGTTCCCGCATGGTGGTTATGAACACGATCAGAGCACCCGCCAGGAATGCCGGCCGGGTGAGCGGGAACAGGATCCGCGCGAACCGCATGTGCCAGGGTATGCTCAGGACGCTTGCCGCCTCTTCAAGTTCCTTGGAAACCTGCATCTGGGCACTGATCCCGGCGCGGGCGGCGTACGGGAGCTGCTTCCCCACGGTGACGAGCAGCAGTAGAGCGAACGTCCCATAGAGCGCGGGCGCCAGGAGGCCGCCCCGCGCGAACAGCGAGAGGTAGATGGCCCCGAATGCGATTGAGGGAATCAACATCGGCACAAACGATACCTGTTCGATCAGGCGCACAACGAGACTGCCGCGCACCCTTGCCACGAGATAGCCGATCAGCAGGCCGAGGATACCGCAGACCACCCCGCCGAGCAGTCCCAGCCGGATGCTGTTCCACATCGCGGTCAGATTCAGTGGGTTTCGCAGCACGCCTGGCTCGCCATCGTTGATGCCAGGTGTGCCGGCGCCGATCCAGTGTCGCAGCGACAGGTTGCCCAGACTGTAGTCGCCCTGGTTCGCCATCAGGCTCGACCAGAACAGCAGCAGGAGCGGAAACAGGGCCACCGCGATCAGGAACAGCAGTACGGCCGCCCCGGTCGGGATGCGCCACCGCCCCAAGGATACGATGCGGGAGCGTCCGCCCTTGCCCGAGACCAGGTCGAACGATTTGCGGGTGCCAAGAACCTTGAAGTTGATGTAGAGGCCGACCGCTGCGATGGCCATTAGCGCGAGCGCCACGACGTAGGCCTGGCTTGCGCGCCCTGTCAGGTTCAGAGAGTAGATCTGTGTGGCAACCACATAGTAACGGGCCGGCAGGCCGAGGATCGCGGGCGTCCCAAACGTCCCGATGCTGCGGGCGAAGGCCAGCAGGAGCACCGAGAGGATCGCCGGCATGACTATGGGGAACGTGATCCTGGTGAGGGTCTGCCAGCGGCTCAGGCCCAGCACGTCCGCCGATTCCTCAAGCTCGGTGTTGAGGTTCTTCAGGGCGCCCGAGAGGAACAGGTACCCAAAGGGGAAGTAGTGGATGCCCAGAGCGATGACAATGGGCACGCCGCCGTACACCAGCCACTCCGGCGCCTGCCATCCCAGCGCGTACTCCAGGAATCCCCTGGGCGCCCCCACGCCCTGGTTCCGGAAGAGCGTCAACCACGCCAGCGCGATGGTCCATGATGGCAGGACATAGGGCAGCACGGCAAGCGTGGCGATGGCGCCCTTGAACGCAACATCGGTGCGGACCACCAGCCAGGCGAGAGCCCCGCCGACCACTGTTACGATCACCATGACGCCCAGGGCCACGGTCAACGTCCGCATCATGGGCAGGACAATCAGATTACGGGTGAGCTCGCTGTTCAGCACGCGCTGCCAGTGGAAGAGCGTGAAGCGCCCCACCTCGATGTCGGGGCCGGCGAACCGGGTGTCTCCGCTCTGCCAGGTCAGTGAGGTCGTCACGACCGCGAAGAGCGGCGCGACAACCAGGTAGGCCAGGACGACGAGCAGGAGGGCCGCGAGCAAGGACTGCGGAGACACAAACCGCCGCCCAGCCCACCGCGCGGCCCTCACCGCTGCAAGGGCTACCGGACGTTCGCGATCCACCAGTCCTGAACCTCGGTCTGGACTCTCCAGATCGCCTCAGGATCCATGATCTTGAAGTTGATCTTCTCGTATGGGATCCAGTGGGGATCGTCCGACGGGCGCACGTCAATACGCGCCGGCCAGTTGCCGGGCACCAAGAACGGCGCCATTCCCTGGCCGCCTTTCGCATCGCCGAAGAAGTACCGGATCAGCAGCTTGGCCGCGTTCGGGTGCGGCGCCCGATTGGCGATGTTCATGAGACTCGGGTAGGACATGCCGGCGTACGGTGTAAGCTGGGTCACCGCCCAGGCCTGCAGGTTGCCGCGCTCCGGGTCCTTCACGTCGCGGAGCTGAGAGAACACCATCGAGATGCCTATGCGGGGCTCCGTGGCATTGGGATCGCCGACCACCGGGAGTGCATCCCCGTGGCGCCGGAAGAACCGAGGCCGGTTGGCCAGGATGCCCTTCAGGAGTTCATAGCCGGCGTTCGGAGTTGTCAGGCGGAGCCGCTGCCCGAACACTCGCTCGTAGTCCTTTGCCATCGGCAGGGCGCTACCGACGAGCTGCGTGATGAAGTCCAGTGATGAGGCGTCCACCATCGGGTCAACCATCGAGAGGCGTCCGCGCCACTCGGGCCGGGTGAGGTCCCACCACGATTTGATAGGCGAGTCGGGCGATACCTTGGTGTTGTAGAAGATTCCCCGCGCCTCCAGCCGCTGCGCGACGAGCGGCTCGCGGAACTCCCGTGGAATCACCTTCACGAGCTCCGGCGGCACGAAAGCGAAGATCATGTGGCGTCTGAAGAGCCGGTGGTACTGCGCCGCGTAGCCCGACGCGTGGATTACGTCGGCGTTATAGATGCCCGCGCGCTGCTCGCGCTCAAGGCGGTCTATCGACGCCGCGGTCCCCAGTTGGAACGCCTCGAACTCGACCCCGGGGAACATTGTCTCGAACTCCTTCTTCAGCGGGGGCACCCGGGACGAACTCGTGTACACCGTCACCTTCCCCTCGCGCCGGGCGGCCAGATAGACCGCCCTCCAGTCCTCCTTGGACGGCGCGTAGGGCCCAAGGTTCGCCTGCTTCAGCCAGGCATCCACTTCGGCGGGGACGCGCGGCTGCGCGCCCGAGGGCATCACCAGCAGCACCGCCAGTACGGCGGCGATGAACAGGGGCAGGACTCTATGCATGGGTTCCTCCTCTCAACTCAACGCTCAATCCTGAGCGCTATGAAGTACCGATCTCCCCGGTAGTGACTGCGCGTCAACCCCAGCAGCCGGCCATCGCTGAGGTAGGTGACCCGCTGGACTCTCAACAGCGCGCTCCCATCGGCGACACTGAGCAGCGCCGCCTGATTCCGGTTGGCCGTTACGGCTTCCACGCGCTGATCCGCGTACGCAACGGACTGCCCCAGGGCCTCCGCCGCCAGGGCGTAGAGGGACCGCCCGAAGTCCAGGTGTTCCAGCAGACGGCCGACGACGGGAGGAAGGAGGATAGTGTTGAGGGCTATTGGCTCTCCGTCCGTCCGGCGTAGGCGGTCGATGCGGAAGACCTGGGCGTCAGGGCTCAGCCCGAGGGTCTCGGCCTCGTCAGGCGTCGCATCCGCCCAGTTCCTGGCCAATACCTCGGTGGACGGCGCCACGCCGTGGGCCCGGGCGTCCTCCTCGAAGCCCAACAGCCGATTGCCGGCGCGCTCGATCTTCGGGGCGGCCACGAACGTGCCGATGCCCCTGCGCCGAATGAGGACCCCGCTGGCGACCAGTCTGCTGAGCCCCTGCCGCACGGTCATCTTGGCTACACCGTACCTGTTGCACAGCTCGTCCTCAGTAGGGATTTGATCCCCGGAGCGGAAGGCCCCCGAGTCTATGAGCATCCTGATGTCTTGTTCGATGCGGAGGTATGCGGCGATCAGATGGGTCGAGGTAGCCATTGCCGTTCCAGCCCACCCTCGTGGTTCATATATACTTCTATACAACTATACGAAGCTAGGGAGCAACGGTCAACCGGAAACTGCAACCGCTGTGACTCAGGCCAGGATCAGGTCTGGTTCCCGAAGGACTCGTGATGCACCCTGCTCTCGTCGTACCGGGTGCGAGGGGGCTTCGTTTCGGCCGGATGGCCGACCGGCACCACGCACAGCACCCGCAGTCGGTCAGGAATGCCCAGTTCATCGCGCACATAGGCCTCGCGCTGCTCGCGAGGGTAGACCGCTACCCACACCGTCCCCAGACCGAGCCCAACGGCCGCCAGGAGCAGGTTCTCAGTGGCCGCGCTGCAGTCTTCGACCCAGTGGTCGGACGCGGCGGGATCGCCGAGTACCACGATGACCACCGGTGAGCCGTCACACATGGAGGCCCACCGATGAGTCTGGGCCAGCGCGCGGCGCCGTTCCGGGTCGCGGACCACGATGAATGCCCATGGGCGGACATCGTTGGCCGACGGCGCGGCCATGGCGGCCTGGAGCAGAGCCCTGACCTGGTCCTCGGTCACGGGGGCATCGGTGTAAGCCCGGATGCTCCGCCGCTTCAGGATCAGTTCTGGTACCGCGGTTGGTTTCATAGTCACCACTTCCTCCGGCATCTTCTTGCGCTGGAGTTGCGTCCGAGGAACCCCGTTCGCGGCAGGTCTCTCCAGGTCCTGTTATCCGCGGTCTCTGGGAGACGCTTGGGGAGGTGCCGGGGCGCCACGAGATGCCCGAAGCCTGCTGGGAATCAGTCCTGGCAGGCCCGCAGTGCACACCCCTCGATCGTCCCATCCGCAACAGCAGGATCACACCCTCGACCGGGAGAACCTAAGCCCTCGGATAGTTGACCATAGCTAGATCCGTGTGAATCGGGCCGCTTTCACGGGGGTGTCTGAAGAGATGAACGGGCGCACCGCAGTTGTGGCTACGGCACTGTTCATTGTTGGGATACTTCTTGTGCTGCCTCTGCCTGAACTCCGGGCCCAGTATGAGGAGATTGTCGCTCGTGCTAGGCCGGCCGTAGTCTTCATCATGGTCGAAACAGACCGGGGAAGGTTCTCTGGGAGCGGCTTCTTCATCGACCCGAGTGGGTATATCGTTACCAACCGACATGTCATCGAGGACGCTAGTCGCATATCTATTCAGATTCCGGACGGAAGGGTTCTCCCCGCCATCATCGTTCGATTCAGCGCGCTCTTTGACGTGGCGATACTGAAGGTTGATGGAAGTGGCTTCCCGGTACTGACATTCGGAGACTCTGACGGCGTCCAGCAGGGGCAGGAAGTGATCGTGATTGGCTATCCCAGGGCCAGTGCCCTGGGATAGGAAACGGCCACGGTGACCCGAGGCATCGTTAGCGCGTTGCGCCCAGCCCAGGGCTACATTCAACTCGACGCAGCGATGAACCCAGGGAATAGCGGCGGCCCTGTTTTGAATCGACGGGGCGAGGTGGTTGGCGTCGCTGTGTCCTCTCTGAGAGAAGCCGCCCTGGTGAATTTCGCGGTGGCGTCGAATCTCGCGCGCACCCTCTTGACCCAATTGACCGCTGTAGCCATCCCGGCGCCTAGGAGTTCCCCGAGCGCGCAGCCCCCCCCGGCCCTCAGCCAACACCTCCGCCGGCACCACAGCCGTCTCCTCCGTCCGTCCGGCCCGCCGGTACGATGTCCCCTACGTTGATTCGCCCCGGCGCAAGCATAGGGATGATTGCCCTGGATATGACGATTGACCAAGCCGTGCAGAATGCCGGGAGGTGGACGCGAAGCGGTGCCGCGACGCCGAGCGGAGTTTTCTGGTCTTGGGATGTGCATGGAAACACGTTCCGTCTGAGCCCCCGAGTCTCCGCATTCGCAAAGGACGAAAGGAGTCCGATCAACGAGATACAGACCACGAGTCCTAATTTCGCCACCCCTGGGGGCGTTCGGGTGGGCGACCCGCTGGACAGGCTCAAGGCGGAACTCGGGAGCAACTACCGGGTGAGCATGACTCTCCTGTATGATCTTCCGAATCTATCATGGGCCGGAGTATACGCAGGCTATGACCCGGCCGTAAACATGTCGGACAGGCGGGTGGTGTACTTCGGCGTAAGGTAGTGATTCCCTGAGGCCGGCGCAGTCCTGCGCCTCGGCCTCGTCGCAGACGTCAGTGCTCATTGCTGCTGGAGACGGCAGTTTGTCTATGGGGGAGGAAATGAAGATGGTCCGGTTGCTGGCAGCGCTATGTTTGGTCGGTCTCGTTCTGGGACTGGCGGCCCCACTAAGTCAGGCACAGGCGCCCCGGAGAACCATTGTGGTGGTGGACTTCGGTGACCGAGTTGGAGGTTGGTCGAGCACCCGAGAGGTCGTCACTACCCGGGTAATCTCCAAACTCCGTGACGATCAGGTGCTTCGAGTGCTTCCTCGTGATCGGGTCCGGGAGGCGTTGCAGGCGGCCAAGGTGGAGACGGTGGGATTCATCGACTGGGAAGAGGCGCAGAAGGTGGCAAAGAGCCTTGAGGCCGACTATGTGATCATGGGGGAAGTGACGGCCTTTGATCAGCAACACCAGGGCGGCTGCCTTCCGATTGTCGGCTGCGCTTACACGATCACCGCGGCTGTCACCCTACGGGGCAAGGTGCTGAACGTGGCTACGGGGCAGTTCGTGGGCGAGCCCAAGGCCGAGGTGAAGAAGCAGCAGTCCAGCGTGTCGATTTGGGTCGGGCCGTGGTGGGGATCCATCAGCGTGGATAACTTCGACGGGCAGTTGATCGGCAAGGTCACTCTTGAGGCTGTAGACAAGTTCATCACCGAGGCAAAGCCACAGCTGAAGTAGAAAGGCGCGGGGCTTCGCTGAGGAAACCCTTACTGTGCTTGCTTTGGCGGGCCCGGAGGGAATCGAACCCCCGACCAGAGGCTTAGGAGTCCCCTGCTCTATCCACTGAGCTACGGGCCCGCGTCAGCATTGTAGCAGATGGCCCGCTACTTACCGTAGTCCTTCTTCGGACTCGAGGCTGTCACTCCAACAGGTGACCCAGCCGGCGGTTGACCGCCAGCAGCGTCGCCCGTACGACGCCCTGCCCGAGGTCGCTTTCCGCCGCCGCGCAGCCGATGAGGCGCTCGGTGGGCTGGCCCGGCCCGCCCAGCAGGGCGGTCACAGCCAGTGCCGTGCCAGCGGGGATGTGGAGAGCGTGGACCTCCTCCACAGCCGTCCGCCACCCGCCGCGCAGCGCCTGGTTCACCGCCGCCAGCGTGGATTCCGCCAGCAGCCGCAGCGGGACCGAGCCCATGTCCGGCCCTGTGGTCTCGCCGATATAGCGATCGGATCCCAGACCCAACTCGACGATGACCGTTGCGTTGCCGTCCCCGGCGGACAGGTTGACCCGCCGGAGTTGCAGGCGCGGTTCTGGCAACACTCGCCCCCCGGCAGATTCGCCCGCAGCCAGGATCTTCTCACTCTTGGCCTGCGTGGACTGCCGGCTCGCGATGGTGATGAGATCGTCCACCGTCGCCGCGAAGTGGACGTCCTGCCGCTCCGTCGTCCGCTTCCCACCGGCGATGCCCATGCTTGCCCCCAGGGTGAATCCCGGCGGTACCCCGGGCAATTGCAGCCCACAGATGGCCTCAAGGGCCCTGAGGCCCAGCGCCTGCGCCTCTTCCTGCGGTCGTGTGGTCAGGATGGCGAACTCGTCGCCGCCGTACCGGCAGAGCAGGTCGCGATCGGAGTCCACTGTGGCGAGCAGCGCCTCGGCGACCGTCCGGATGCAACGATCACCCACCGCGTGTCCGAACCGCCTGTTGACCGACCGGAAGTCGTCGAGATCGAGGAAGAGGATGGTGATCTCGAGTCCGTCCCGCAGGTACTCGATTGCCCTATCGCGGACGGTGGTCCCCCATGGAAGCTCCGTCAGCGGGTCCACCGGGCGCCCCAGCGCCTTGAGGATGTCCTCCCGCGTGATGAGACCGACCAGACGGTCGTCGTCCAGGACCGGAAGGTAGCCGATCTGCCGTTTGTCCATCAGGTCGAAAGCGGCGGCCAGGTTCGTTCCGGGGCGTGCGGCAGGAGGTTCTCGGGACATCACCTCGCTGACCAGCCGGTAGGGCGGGGCGCGGAGGAGATCCCGCATCGCGACGACGCCGACTAAGCGCTCCTTGCTGACCACGGGGAGGACGCTCACGTCGCGGTCAAGCATGAGTGTAACAGCCTCGCCGACAGCGCGGTCCTGCCCGATGGTGACCACGTTCGTGGTCATTGCCTGCTCGACGGTGCGCAAGGGATGGCCCTCGGCAGGGACGATTCACGGTCCCGGCCCAATTTGCCTGCTGGCGGCGGAGCGAAAGTGATATAATGTTCCCAGTGAGAATGTTCCCGAGACCACGCCCCAGGTACGATCCCAAGACGATCTACCGCATTCACGCCGATCGCGAGGCCGGCACGAGTGCCGCGGACATAGCGGTGAAGCACGACCTGCCCGCGGTTACCGTCCAGGGATTCCTGCGCTCCAGCGGGAAGACCTGCGCGCTGCTGAGTCCCTTCGAGTTGCGGGGGGCCGAGCTGCCGCCGAATGCCGCCGTGCAGGTCTACTGGCTGGGCTACATCGCCGCCAGCGGCCGGGTCTTCGGCCAGAACAACCTGTCAACTTTGATCCTGGCGATTCACCCGGACGACGTGGCCCACATCCAGACGCTTATGGCAGATCTGGTCATCGGCCATCCCCGGTGTGAGTTTGCCGAGAGCAGCCTCGACGGGCGCCAGGCATACGTTCGCGACCGCTCGCTCGCCGAGGTGCTCCTCCAGTGGGGGATCGGCACCTCAACCGAAGACGGCTCGATTCCCATCGAGTTCATCCCGTCGGCGCTATGGCCGGATTTCGTCAGAGGGTATCTCGAGGGAAGCCGGCGCTGCCCGCCGTTCGGCGGCAAAGGGGCGCGGGCGCCGCGGGTGCCGGGGGTGCCGCGCACCCTCACGCTGGTGGGCACCCAGCCGCTTGTTGAGGGGCTCAGCCGCGAGCTCCAAGCGGCGTGCGGGATCACCGGGGGGACCGTCGCTCCGTCCGGCGGCGGAGGGCTTTCTCAGATTACCTTCTCGCCCTCGGACACCAGCAGGATTCTCCAAGCAGCCTATCGCAGCCCGACGCGGACCTCACCGCGCGCGGCGAAGTTCGTCAAGCAGTTTTCGCAGCCCAAGGGTCGCCGCCGGAATCCTTCCAAGTAGGCAGCCGCAACGTCGCCCGCGTGCCCTGCTTGGGCGTGCTGGAGATCTGTACCGTCCCCCCGTGAGCCGCAGCGATCCCAAACGCAATCGCAAGGCCGAGACCTGCGCCACCCGCATCCCGGGAGCGGGCAGGGTCCACACGATAGAAGCGATCTCCCAGGCGTGGGAGGTGCTCCTTGCTGATTCCGATGCCGGTGTCCTCGACGATGAGGCTGACCAGGCCGTCACCCGCGCCGGTTCGGAGGGTGACCGTCCCTCTCGGCGGCGTGAACTTGATGGCATTCTCTAGCAGGATTACGGCCGCCTGCTCCAGGGCCTGCCGGTCGCCGAGGAGGCGCGTCCCTGTACCGTAGTCTTCGCGGACGGCGACGTCCTTCTCCCGCGCCAGCGGTGCGAGCCGGCGCACGACGCTTTCGGCCACCTCTCTGAGGTCTACCGGCTCGCGCTCAAGATGGAACTGTCCGGCGTCGAGCCGGGCGAGTGTCAGCAAGTTGGTGGTCAGACGTTCCATGTGCTCGGTCTCGGCCACGATGTCCTCAACTAGTCCCGAGTCGCCCGGGTCGGGCCGGTCCCGATGCCGGAGCAGTACTTCGGCATTTGCTCGGATGAGAGTCAAGGGGGTGCGCAGCTCGTGCGACGCGTCCGATATGAAGGTCTGCTGGCGGGCAAGCGCGATCTGAGCCGGTGCTAGGGCCCGGTTGGCAAGGAGCACCCCGCCAATCGTGGCGATCAGCACGGCCAGCACGCCGAGGGCAAACAGCAGGTCGCGCAGGAGCCGCAGCGCGCTCGTCTGCTGGGCAATGGAACGACCCACCTGCACAACGCCCAGCACCCCGCCTGAGGTGGGGTTCGAGACGGTGATGGCGACGCGATAGATCGGTCCGGCCTCCTCACCTCCGTCCACCACGTCACTGGCCTTCCCATTGGCCAATGCGTCCCCCAGGAGCGACGGGTTGAGGAAGGCCTGGGGCAGAGGATCGGTCTCACTTCCTGGGAAGCTCATCGAGCCGAGGATGCTCCCCTGCCGGTCCATGCAGGCAATGTAGATCGGCGGCCGTCCGGGCAGGCGAGGAGGAGGAGGCGGTGTGCCTGGAGACGCGCGCGGGTAGCCGCTTCTGCCGAATGCCGGCGGTGCGCAGGCCTCTGCCGGCGACTGCTGCCACCGGTGGGCGGTGAAGTCGGCGCTGGCGCTCAGCTGTTCTGCGACCGGCCTCATGAGCTGATCCCGCAGTCCGAGGTACAGAACCAGACCTGAGACGACCAGCGTTGCGACCAGCACCGCGCTGTACCACGCGGTCAGCCCTCGGCGCAGGCCCCGCAGGAACGCGGCTCCGGGTTCGGGAGGGCGGACGGCACGCATGGGCAACGCTACGCTCCGATCTTGTACCCGACGCCGCGCACGGTCTTGATCAACGGGCGCTTTGAGTTCCGATCTATCTTGCCCCGCAGATAGTGGATGTAGATGTCAACCACATTAGAGACCGCGTCCATGTCGTATCGCCAGACATGGTCTATGATCTGGGTCCGGGAGAGTGCCGTTCCTGAGTTCCGCATCAGGTACTCAAGGAGGGCGAACTCTTTCGGGGTCAGCTCGATCACCCTACCGTCCCGGCGCACCTCGCGGCGCAGGAGATCGAGGGTGAGGTCGGCTACCTCGATCACGGTGGGGATCTCGGCCGGGCGGTCGCGACGGCGCAGGAGGGCGTTGACCCGCGCCAGCAGCTCCGCCATCGCGAAAGGTTTGACAAGGTAGTCGTCTGCCCCGGCGTTCAGCCCGGCGACCCGATCCTCCACCGTCCCGCGCGCCGTCAGCATCAGAACGGGCGTCCCGATTCCCTCTGCCCGCAGGCGCCGGCACACCTCGACGCCGTCGAGGTCCGGTAGCATCAGGTCGAGGACGACCAGGTCATACCCGCCGCTCAGCGCGAGATCCAGTCCGCGTTCGCCCGAGTGCGCCAGGTCAACCGCGTGGCGCTCCTCTGTCAGCACGCGCTGGAGCAGGCGCCCCAACCGCTGGTCGTCCTCTACGATCAGGATGTGCATCGTGTCACGCCACCGTCCCAATCATAAATCTAGCCCCGGAAGATTGGAATATGATTGGAAGAGCCATGCCGGCGTGATTCTTAGAGAATCCCCATCTATCTCCAATCGTATTCCCATGCTGGCTTCCTACGATGGCTCTGGAGGTGTCCATCATGCTGCGCAAGCGAGTTGTCGTCGCGACACTAATCATTGCCACGGTGGCAGCCGGTGTCTGGTTCCAGCGCTCACGGAGTACTGCCCAACCGGCCACCGAAACAATGCGGACTGCCCGCGTGGCGCGCGGGACGCTGACCGCCAGTGTCACCGCCAGCGGCACGCTTCGGCCCTACGCGCAGGTTGAGGTCCGCTCGCGCGCTACAGGTACGGTTACAGACATCAGGGTGCAGGAAGGCGACAGCGTCACCAAGGGACAGTTGCTGGCGGCAATTGACGACTCCGACGCCCGGGCGGGCTACGAGACCGCGCTGGCGCAACTGGCCGCGTCCCAGGCGAAGCTCAATCAGGCGCGGCAGCAGCTGGATGCCACGCGCGCGCAGGACATCGCCCGCGTTGCGCAGGCCGAGGCCGCGCTTGGGACCGCCCGTGCACGTCTGGCGCTCGTGATGGCGGGATCGCGGCCCGAGGGGATCGAGCAGGCGAAGGCGACCCTGACGCAGGCGCAGTTGGCCGCCGACCTGGCCCAACGCAACCTGGAGCGCACCCGCGATCTCCACAGCCAGGGGTTGGTGGCCCGCCAGAACATTGACCAGGCTCAGAACCAGCACGAAGTGGCGCTCGCGCAGGTCCGGTCGGCACAGGCGAGGCTGAACGAGGTGCAGGCCGGCAGCACTCCTCAAGACATTGCGGTGGTGCAGGCCCAGGTGAGGGAGGCCGAATCCGCACTGGCCAGCGCCCGCGCCGCTCGGGCGCAGGAAGGCGTGCTGGCCGCCGCCGTGGTCGCTGCGGAGGCCGACTCCCGCAGCAGGGGGGCCGACGTCGCCCAGGCCCTCGAGCGGTCCGGTGAGATGCGGGTGACGGCCCCCATTGACGGCATCGTCGCCCGTCTGGAAGTCCAGGTCGGCCAGACCGTCATAGGTGGCGTGTCGAGCGGGGGCACCCTGCTGATGACCCTCGCCGACACCAGGGTAATACAGGCAGAGATCGCCGTGGACGAGTCGGACATCGCCCAGATCCGCACCGGCATACCGGTACGGATCACCGTTGACGCGCTGCCCGAGCGTACTTTCAACGGCAGGGTGACCCGGATTGCACCCCAGGCCTCGGTCATCCAGAACGTTACGCAGTTCTACGTGATCGTGACTGTTGAGAATCCCGGTCAGTTGCTTCGGCTTGGGATGTCCGCGGATGGCGAGTTCATAATTACCGAGCGCCGGGATGTCCTACTGGTGCCCGGGGAGGCGGTCCGCGGGAAGGACGCCGAGATCGTTCAGCTCGTGCAGGGCGAGACCCTGGTGCCCGTGGTCGTCGAGACGGGCGCGACCGACGGTCGTAAGGTGGAGATCGTCAAGGGCCTCCAGGAGGGCCAGACCATCTACCTGGGGCAGGCGAGCGGGACGTCAGGCCAGACGCCTGCACAGCAGCCGGTCAATCCGTTCCAGCCCCAGATCCGGCCGGGCAGCGGGCCGGGCGGTGGGCCGGGCAGTGCAAGGTAGGAGGCCGACCATGGCGCTCATTCAGATGCGCGACGTTGATAAGACTTATCACATGGATGGGGTCGAAGTGCGCGCCCTGCGCGGCGTTTCCATCACCATCGAATCGGGCGAGTTCGTGGCGATCATGGGCCCCAGCGGCTCAGGTAAGTCCACGTGCATGAACATCCTGGGCTGCCTGGACCGGCCGACCTCAGGGACCTACTCCCTGGACGGGGCCGATGTGACCACCCTCGACGACACCGCCCTGGCCAGGTTGCGCAACCGGCGATTGGGGTTTGTCTTTCAGTCTTACAACCTGCTGTCCCGGACGCCCGCGATCGAGAACGTCGAGCTGCCGTTGGTCTACGCCGGCGTGCCCAACCGCCGCGAAAAGGCCCTGGCGGCGCTGGATGCCGTAGGGCTGCGCGATAGGGCCGAACACCTGCCCACGCAACTGTCGGGTGGTGAGCAGCAGCGCGTGGCCATTGCCCGCGCCTTGGTGACGGAGGCGCCGATCATCCTAGCCGACGAGCCGACCGGAAACCTCGACTCGGCGACGGCGGGCGAGGTCATGGCGATACTCGAACGCCTCTCGCGCCAGGGGAAGACGATCGTGCTGGTTACGCACGAGGCCGATATCGCCGCCCGCGCAGGGAGATTCGTGCAGTTCCGCGACGGCCGGATCATCAGCGACGAGCCGGTGCGTGGGCGGGCAGTCGCTCTTGGAGGAGTTCGATCATGAGCCTCTCGGCGAGCTTCCGAATCGCGGTGCGCGCGATCAGGGGCAACCCCCTGCGCTCCCTGCTCACCATGCTCGGGGTGATCATCGGCGTCGCCTCCGTGATCGCTATGGTCTCCATCGGGCAGGGCGCCCGCCAGGCCACTACGCAGCAGATCCAGGCGCTGGGCAGTAACCTGCTTACGGTCATGGCGTCTTTTGCCCAGCAGGGCGGAGTGGCTGCCACCGGCCAGGTGCAGACGCTGACCCTCGATGACGCCGACGCGATTGCCCGGGACGTGCCGGGCGTGACGGGTGTGAGCGCCGAGATCTCCAGGCAGGCGCAGGTCGTCTTCGGGAACCAGAACACCTACACGCAGGTCCAAGGCGTCACGCCCGCGTTTCCCGAGGTCCGCAACTTCCGGCCGGCCCAGGGGGAGTTCTTCACCGACGATGATGTGCGGCGGCGATCGAAGGTCGCCCTGCTGGGCAAGACCGTGGCCACCACGCTCTTTTCCGAGTCGGACCCCATAGGTCAGAGGATTAGGATCCGCGGCGTAACGTTCACCGTCATCGGCGTTATGGAGTCCAAGGGTGCCAGTCCCTTCGGCGACCGCGACGATGCGGTTTACGTCCCGGTGACGACCGCGCAATACCGGCTCTTTGGGGTTACGAATGTCCGAGCGATCCAGGTGCAGGCGCGCACCGCCGACGATATGCCCGCCGTCCAGCAGGCCGCCACCGACCTGCTGCGGACACGTCACAGGATTCCATCCGGCCGCGACAACGATTTCACCATTCGCAGCCAGGCAGACATCCTCCAGGCCTTCGCCGGCGTCACCCGGACGATGACGCTGTTGCTCGGGGGCGTCGCGGCTGTGGCGCTGATTGTCGGCGGGATCGGCATTATGAACATCATGCTGGTGTCGGTGACAGAGCGCACGCGCGAGATCGGCATCCGCAAGGCGGTGGGCGCGCGGCGGGCCGACATCCTGCTGCAGTTTCTCGTTGAGTCGGTGACCGTCGGCGTAACCGGAGGCCTGATCGGGATCGCGTTCGGCATCCTAGGCTCGAAACTCATCACGCAACTCGCGGGATGGGCGACGCTGATCTCGACGCAGGCCATCGTGCTGGCGTTCTCATTCGCCGTGGCGGTGGGAGTCTTCTTCGGGCTCTATCCGGCGCGGCGGGCGGCGATGCTGGATCCGATTGAGGCGCTCCGTCACCAGTAGGATCGGAACTCGGGAAGAGGATTGGAGTTCGAGAAAAGGAGGCATGACATGAAGATGCGTTGGGTATGGATAGCGGTGGCCGCAGCCATTGTTCTGGCGGGGGGAGGGTTCTACTACGCGCGCACGCGGGCCCAGGCGCCGCCGCAGGGACGCGACCCGGCCGTCGGGCTGCTGGCGGGCATCCGGATGCTGGAGCGCGATCCCGCAACCCAGCTCACGAAGGAGCAGATCGCGGCGGTCCTGCCGTTAATCAAAGCCCTAAAGGACATCCCGGTCTCCGACACCGAGCAGGTCAGGGCCGTCGTGCGCACCGTCAGCGAGGCATTCACGCCCGCGCAGCGGGCGGCCCTCGATGAGATGCGCCGGCGCATTCAGGCCGGCCGGCGCCCCGGCGGTCCGGCCGCCGGACCCGGTGGGGGCCCAGGCACCGGACCCGGTGGGGGGTTCGGAGGAGCGCAGGGCCAGGGTTTCGACCCACAGCAGGCCCGGGCGCGTCTATTCGAGGCGACGATCCGCATGCTGGAGCAGCGAAGATGAAGATGCGCATTCCTGTGTTGGTGGTTGTGCTCGTGATGCTTGCCGCGGCGGCCGGGCCCGCGGTCGCGCAGACCCACGCACCGCAGACACCACAGACGCCGCGCGCTTATTCGCTGGCTGAACTCGTTGCAGCCGCCGAAGAGCGGAATCCCACACTTGCCGTAGCGCGACAGGCCGTGGCAGCGGCGGAAGCCGCCGTGGCCCTGGCCCGCGCAGGATTGGGTGTTACGGTGACGGCCCGCGGTTCTGCGGCAACCGCGGGGGGCGGCACGACGACAACCACTTCCTTTTCCAGTTCGGCTTCCCTCGTTGCTTCCTACACCCTTTACGACAGCGGCCAGACCGCCTACGCCGTGCAACAGGCGGAGGCCAACCTGCGATCGTCCCGGGCGGCGCTGGAAGCCACCCGCCAGGACACGGCCCTTGCCGTGGGCCAGGCGTACGTTGCAGTGCTGCGCGCCGAGCGAACTGTCGTGCTCCAGCAGCAGCAGGTGGTCCGTAATCAGGAACTGGTACGCATCGCCCAAGGGCAGTTTGACGCCGGGGTCGTGGCGAGATCAGACGTGGTGCGTGCGCAGGCCGGGCTCGCCGCGGCGCAGAGCGACCTGATCGCCGCCCAGAACGTGGTGGATCAAAGTAAAGCCACGCTCAACGTTGCGATCGGTGCGAGTCCGATGATACCGATAGCCGTCGCCCCGCCGCCGTCGGTCCCGCCGGTAACCGTGACCTATGCGGATCTCTCGCGCCTGGCTGAGGAACGGCCGGAACTCCGCAAGGCGCGCTCCGACGCCGAGGGCGCCGAGGCCGCCGTACGCCTGGCCCAGGCCGGTGGTGGATTGAAGGTGACCCTCGACGGCACCGCCACACAGGTGCTCTCGCCCACTGCCCAGACCACGTACTCGACCGGCGTCGGCATGAGCTTCCCGATCTCCGACGCAGGACGCGCGTCGGCCGCGGTCGCGCAGGCCACGGCCAATCTGCAGGCGGCCCGCGCCCGCATTGACAGCGTCCGATTGACAACCGTTCAGGATGGGGTCGGCGCCCTGCTCAACCTGAGCAGCGCCGCGGCCCGCGTTGAGAGCGCACGCGCAGGCCTGGCCTTCGCCGAGGAGTCATTGCGTCTTGCCCGGGCTCGATACGCCGCCGGCGCCGCGCCGATCTTCGAGGTAACCGACGCGCAGACAACGCTGCTGGCGGCCGAGGTTGCGCTGGCCAACGCGATTTTCGATCAGTTGGCCGGTTCCCTGCAACTGCGCCGAGCCCTGGGCCGATCGGTTGTGGATGGGGCGATCTGAGCGTGTTTCGCGTACAGCTCGCCGGCCAGAGCCACCAACCCTTCACTGGCCTTTCTCCCTCCGATGTTGGTGGCCGTAACGATCCCAAGGTCGCGGTTCTTGTCAATCCAGATGCGTAGCGCCTTTCTTCTCCGGCATCGAGATGACAGGAGTGGCGAAGTCGAGGATCGACATGTGCGCGATGCCGGCCGGACCGATTATGGACGGGCCGTCGCCGTTTGGACCTGCCAGGAAAGCCTTTACCTTACCATCAATGACGGAGTGCCCGAGAGGCGCGTCTATCTTGCCGAGCGACGCCTGGGGGCCGAGACCGGCTGTTTTCAGGTTCAGGGGCGTGAATACGCGAACTTCGTGCCCGGCACGGAAGCCAGAGGGAGGCGGCTCAACTCACGAACCAGCCAATAACGCAACTCGTCGAGGTTCCCGTCCTGAAGAATCGCCTCTCGGAGGAGCTTCATGAAGTCTTCATTGTCACTCGGAATCCCGCTCGTGTGCGAGAGAAGATGCTCGAGTGTCACGCGCTTCAGCCCGGGATCCATATTCTCTACAAGCTCCGGGAAGAGATCGGCGACCGTCGAGTCCCACTTAAGCTTTCCCTCTTCGACCAGTATGGCCGCCAGGAGGGCGGTCATGGCCTTCGTGTCTGAGCCCAGGTGGAATCGGTCGTCTATCGTCACAGGAATCTTCTCGCCTATCTTGCGCGTTCCGACGGCGCCGGACGAGACGACTTCTCCGTTCCTCACGACCGCCGCCAGAACTCGCAAGAGGTTCTTCATGGGGTCTGCTCGCATGCCCCCTGATCAGCACAAGGTCCGCGCGGAGTCTGGAATCCTCAGACGGTCAAGACCAGGTCGGCCTCCATCAACATGGCCACGATCTCGTTCATCCCGATAACCTCACCGACCGCGACCTGATCCCGGAGGCCGAAGTAATCCAGGCATGTGCCGCACGCGGCCACGCGCACGCCCATCCCCTCAAGGAGCTTGAGGCTCTCGACTACCGACGAACCCTGGCAGACGAGCTTCACGCCCTCGGTGTAGAAGCAGACGGCTTGGGGTTTGACCGGGCGGGCTTCCAGCGAGTGCAGGAACCGGTCGAGCATCTCAGTGCCGAACTGCGCATCGGCAGGAGCCACGTGCCCCAGCCCAGCCTGACGCACGAGGACGACGATCCGCCGGTTCATTCACTTCCTCCTGTGGGGATGCGGTTGGTCTTGTGTGGCGGGAGTGCCTTTGGAGGGCTGGCATTGGCGCGCCCGGAGGGACTTGAACCCACGACCTTTGGCTCCGCAGGCCAACGCTCTATCCACTGAGCTACGGGCGCGCGCGGTATACCGGCCGACCGGGGATGCCGGCGGCCACCATCCTATTCTATCAAGTTGACCGGCCACCCGCCAGCACCGGCCTTCGCCGTCTGCCGGCGCGCGATTCTGAGAACGCTGGCCTACTGCGCCGCCGTGTCGTCCTGCCAGAGAGCGAACACGTTCATCTCTGGGTCGAACAGAATGGCGAACCAGCCGGCGCCTGGAATCGGCGCCTTGGGCTTGACCACCGTCCCGCCCATCTTCAGCGTCTGTGCGACCGTGTCGTCCACCGACTCCACCGCGATGTAGTTCAGCCAGTTGCGGACCTCCGGACCTGGGCGCTTCATCAACCCCCCGTTGACCCCTGGAGCGGTCGGGCGGCCATCAGCGTCTGTCGGCACGGTGTTCACACGCCAATACTCGTTCGGACCAGGGGCTCTCTCGAACTTCCATCCGAACAGGCCCTCGTAGAAGGCGGCCAGCTTTGGCGGATCGTCACCGTAGATCTCGAAGTAAGCGATGGTCTTGTGCATGATGCCTCCTTGTTCGCGGACTTACCGCCAGGCCGCCAGAAGAGCGCCCATGACGATCAGTGATACGAGCGGATAGCCGGTGTTGATCGCGTACAGATAGAACTACTGGCGGAGGAGGTGGGATTCGAACCCACGAGGCGGGCTCAACACCCGCCCACCCGCTTAGCAGGCGGGCCGGTTACCTGGCTACCGTACTCCTCCGGAATGCCACTCTAATCCCGCCTGACAGTATAGCACTCCTGCGCCATTCCGCGGATCGCAGGAGGGTCAGCCGAACCGTTCCAGGATCAGCGCGATGTGCTTGATCCCCTGGATATAGTCGGTGAGCCGGATGTTCTCGTTCGGCCCGTGGCTGTTCCCCTTGGCGTGGCCGATGCCCGTGCCCACCGCCGGCATGCCGAACTGCCCGCACACGGCGTGCATCGGCCCGGTCGCCGCCATGGTCGGGAGGATGATAGGAGCGTGGCCGTAGACCTCCTCGGCGGCCTCGGCGACCACGTCCACGATCGGCGCGTCAAACGGTGTCTTGTAGGGGTCTTCGAGCCCGAACGCCCGTACCGTGATGTCTCCGTAGGCCTCGCGGCGCAGGTGCTCGCGCAGTTTGGCCACGATCTCCTCTGCCCTCTGGTTGGGCACGAGCCGGAAATCAACCTTCGCGCTGGCCCGGCGCGGCAGCACCGTCTTCGAGCCCGGGCCGGAGTAGCCCGCGGTGAGGCCGCAGATCGTGCAGGTGGGCCGGAACAGGTGATGCTTGACGAGTTCGGCGCCGGTCAGGCCCTTGAGGAACACCCGGAGTCCCAGGTCGCGGCGGATCGCCTCGTCGTCACGCTGCGCGGCTATGCGCTCCAACTGGGCCATCTCGGCCGGGCTGGGCTCGGCCACGCCGTCGTAGAACCCGGGGATGCGGACCTGCTCGTCAGGACCCTTTAGAGTGGCCAGCGCCCACACCAGCCGCCAGGCCGGGTTGGGGATGGTCGCGCCCGCCGATGAATGAAGATCCCGGTTCGCGCCCGCCACCTCCAGCTCGACGTAGCATATGCCCTTGACGCCCAGGTAGATGTTCAGGATGTCACGATGGTCCTTCGCGCCCGACTCCCAGATGCAGGCGTCGGCCCGTGCCAGATCAGGCCGCTCGCGCAGGGCTTCACCGAGGTGCGGGCTGCCGATCTCTTCCTCTCCTTCGATGAGGAACTTGACGCCGACCGGCAGCCGGCCGCGCACGCGCAGCCAGGCCTCCACCGCAGCCAGGCGCGCCATGATGTTGCCCTTGGTATCCTGGGCGCCGCGTGCATAGATACGGCCATCGCGGATCTCCGCTGCGAACGGGTCGGAAGTCCACTCGTCGAGCGGGTCGGGCGGCTGGACGTCGTAGTGGTCGTAGATCAACAGCGTGCGCGGGCCATCTCCGGGGATCTCGGCCACCACGAGCGGCGGGCCGCCCCGGACCTGCTCCGTCCGCGCAGGGATGCCCTTGGCCTGCATCTGCGCCACAAGCAGCGAGGCGCACTCTTCCATGCCCACACCCTGCGCCGAGATGGACGGCTGGCGGCAGAGGCGCTGCAGGTCGTGGATGAACGCCTCGCCGTGCGAGTCAATGTAGCGGAAGAGGTCGTCCATTCGGCGCCCCCTACGGCGCCTTGCTCTTCTGCTCGACGAAGTTCAGCCGCAGGTTCGTAATCAGCGCCTCGATCTCGCGGCGCTCGCGCTCCCCCACGCGCGGGCGGATGACGTCGGCCAGGGCCGCTGCGGCGTCAATCGCGATCTGCGCGTCGTCGAGCTTCCGCTCTACCTGCTTCGTTGCGGGATCCGGCACGAGCCCCATGGCCTGCCAGGCCCTCGCGGCCAGCAGGCTGAGGAACGTGCCCACCAGGGTCATGGCATCCGGCAGGGGTTCGGCTTCTGCGCCGGCAGTGGGCGCCGCGCCTTCCCCCCGTGCTTCCTCTTCCATCGCGTCTTCACTCATCTCGATCACCTGTCAGGCGGACCGGATATGCTCGGAGAGTGCCCTATATTGCCGCCTTCTCCCTATCGCAGGGGCATTCCTTTCTACCCCGTCTGCCGCAGGACTGCTTGACCGACAGGGCTGCGATGGCCTAGGGTAAGATGTACATAAAGTGGTACATGAGGTGAGGTCGTGAAGAGCCTGACGGCGACTGAGGCGCGCAAGAGGTTGTTTGCCCTGTTGAAGGGTTCAGTCCGCGGGCACCGGCAGTTCCGGATCACGCACAGGGAAGGTGACGCCGTCCTGCTCTCGCACGAGGACTACGAGTCCCTCCTCGAGACGCTCGAACTCCTTTCCACGCCCGGCTTCTTGCGGAGCGTCCGCCAGGCACGTCGCGAGATCGCCAGGGGAGAGACCTACACTCTTGAGGAAGTGCTGGGCGCGCGATGAGCGCCCGGTGGGAGATGCGATTCCCCGGGCAGGCCGTGAGGGATGTGGAGCGACTCTCTCCGAGACTTAGGACGAAGCTTCGGGACATCCTCCTTGAAGTGCTTGCCCAGAACCCGTACGAAGGCAAGAAGCTGTTCGGCGACCTGGCCGGCAGCTTCTCATACCGGCTGACCTACAGAGATCGCATCGTCTACAGCCTGGACGAGGATCGCCGGATCCTCTATGTGGAGCGGGCTCGGACGCACTACGGCGACTGATTACCCTTCGACCGCCTGGCGCACCGCCCGCACGTTCTCCTCGGGCGCATCTATGGGGATCACACATCCCGCGGTGACGACGAACCGCTTGCCCTGGGTCTGAGCGATTGCGTCCCGGACCTCCGCGGCCACCTGCTCGGGCGTAGCCTTTCCGATCGTGTCCATGGAGTCCACGCCGCCTGCGATCGTGCCCGAGAACTGCTCGCGCGCCTCCTTGAGCGTCGGTGAGGTGCGCCGATCGTGCCAGTTGACCATCTGGACAGGGTAGTCCATGAGCTGCTCGAACATGATTCGCTCGCCGTGGATGTGCAGCAGTACAATCTCGGCCTTCCGTGCCGCGTCGAGCACGCGCAGGTCGTAGGGCCGTCCAAACTCCTCGTACTCCTCAATGGCCATGTAGCCGGTGGAGGCACACTGGGTGGCCAGGAAGAGGCCGTCGGCTCCCGACGCGACGCACTCGGCCGCGAACTGGCCGGTGGCCTCGGTGATGATGTCGAGTCCCTCGTGCGTCTCGTCCACCGAGTCCCGCAAGTACCGGAGCAGCGCGGTCTCGCCGGCCAGGCCGCGGGCGATCGAGAGCGGGCTGAAGACCGTGGCCAGGATGATCGCGTCCGGCAGCGCCTTCCGGAGCAATCGGATTGCCTTCAACTCGCGCCCGTGGGCCCCGGTGCTGATGTCCAGCCGCTTGAGCTTGGGCCAGTCGGTCTCCTTCTTGATCGGCCGCTCGGTGTAGTGCCGGACGCCCTCCCGGTTGGGCCTGTAGGTCGAGCGCAGGCCCCAGTCGTCACCGTAGAAGGCGCTGGCCGGCGTGACCTTCAGGAAATCCCAGTCGAAGGTTTTGTAGAACGCCGCGTGGGCTTGGGCTAGCGTCTCGGCCCGCTGGTCCTCTTGCGGGAAGTGCCGCCACAGCGCGACCGGCGGGCGGTCCACCGGATTGCCGTCAACTGAGGCATAGATCCGTTCGTGCTTCGTCACCTCTCACCGCTCCCTTCGTCCTTGGCCTGGGTGCGACCGGTCCCTTGTTGAGACAGGATCGCGCGTAGCGCTTCCAGGGTTATGTTCCCACCGCTCAGAATCAATCCGACCTTGCGACCGGCGATGCGCTCCCCCAGGCGTCGTGCCGCGGCCACCGGAGCCGCGCCGGCGTGCTCGGCGACCTGGCGGGTTGTATCCAGTAGGATTCGGATTCCGTCCTCCATCTCCTCGTCGCTGACCAGGACCATCTCGTCGAGCCCATCCCACAACATGGCCAGGGTGAGGGAGAACGGGGAGCGGGTGGCCAGCCCCTCGGCCCTGGTGGTCATCGTGTCCGTGCTGACGATCCGTCGCTCCCGCCACGAGCGCGTCACGGCAGGAGCGCCCTCGGCCTGCACGCCGACTAACTTGATCCCCGGGCTGACCGCCTTGGCCGCGATGGAGTGTCCGCTGGCTCCTGAACCGCCACCGACCGGCACGATGACAACTTCCAGGTCGGGCACCTCCTCGATCAGCTCGAGACTTGCCGTTCCGACCCCAGCGATGAGCAGTGGCTCGTTGCCCGAGTGCACGTACCGGTACCCCTCGACCGCTGCCGTTCGCTCCACCCACTCACGGGCCTCGTCGAAGTCGCGGCCCACCTCGATGACCTCGGCGCCGAACTCGCGCATCGCCGCCACCTTGTCGGGGTTCGCCCGTTCCGGCACCCCAATGATCGCTCGGACCCCGAAGATCTGCGCCGCCAGCGCGACGGACTGTCCGTGGTTTCCCGTGGAAGCCGCGATGACGCCGCGCCGCCGCTCGTCCGCGGTCAGCCGCGAGACCAGGTTGATGCCGCCGCGGATCTTGAACGCCCGGGTGGGGTTGGCGTTCTCGCACTTCACGAATGTGCGGCAGCCCAGGAGGCGGTCCAGCGCAGGCGAGGTAACCACCGGCGTAGGGCGCAGGAACGCGGCGATCGCACGCCTGGCGGCAAGCACATCCGCGAATCCAGGGCGCCCGTCTCGTGCCATGAACCGCCTATCTCCTCACCGGGAAGTCCTCGACCAGGTAGAATCGTCCTTCCAGGTAGTCCACTATTGCCAGGCCTAGGTCGGGGAGGCCGTCCACCTGGTCGCGCATCACCGCGGTTTGGGCGATGTGCGCCCGGAAAGCCAGCAGGATGATGGGATGGCTGACCACCAGGGTGGTGCGGCCGTACCCAAGGTCGCCTATCGTGCGCAGCTCAGCGGTGATGCGCTGGGTGCCGTCGGCGAGGGACTCGCCATCCATCGAGGTCCGGTAGCTCTCGAAGAGCCGGTCCGCCCAGTCCGCCCATGCCTGGGCGTCGGTGAGCGGGGCCGCGGTCATGATCTCGTTCAACCCTTCGCGCCAGGCGACCGGTATACCCCGGGCCTGGCTGATGATCTCCGCCGTTTCCCGTGCGGCACTCTGAGGGCTGGCCGTGATTGCGTTGAAGTGCGGAAGGGTGGCCGCCATGATCTCCACGTCGCGCAGGCCCTCTGCCGCCAGCGGTGGCTCGCCCTCTGCCGCCCGCGTCCAGTCCACGGCACCGTGCCTGAGCAGCAGCAGGCGCGTCCTCACAGGTTCCAGGGTCAGGGGTTCCACGGCGGTCAGCTGCGGGTTGTAAGCTCCTCGAGATGGCGGGGGTGGAGGGTGAGGACCTCGCACCCTTCGCCTGTGACCACGACCGTATCGGAGTGGCGGAATACGTCCCCGCCCTCGACGCATATCTCCGGCCCAACCGAAATCGCCATGCCCGGGACGAGGATGGTATCATCGCCTTCTGCCAGGGATGGAAGCTCATGGCGCTCTATTCCCAGTCCGTGCCCGGTCATGTGGGTGTACCGCGGTCCATACCCGGCTTCTACGACGACCGCCTTGGCCGCCCGGTCCACCTCCAGGCAGGGCACTCCGGGCAGTATCGCTGCGCGGGCCGCGGAGGCGGCACGCAGCATGACATCGTACAGGCGGCGCTGATCGTCGGAGGCGGTCTCGATCAGAACCGTCCGTTCCGCCTCGGCATGATACCCGTCCACCGCGCAGACCGTGGAGCAGACCAAGGCGTCGCCCGCGGCCAACGCGCGGCCCGCATCCGTCGCGTACGGCCGCGCAGCATCTCGTCCGAATGTAACGCGCGATGCCGCGTCCACATGACGCTCTGGGTGCCGCGCGGCGCCTGCGCGCATCATCGCGGCGGCGGCCTCGGCGCCGATCTCCGGCCTGGTGCTTCCGGGGCGGCAGGCCGCGATGCCCGCGGCAATCCCGTGATCCGCCAATTCGGCGGCGGCGCGGATGAGCTCCAGCTCACCCGCGTCCTTCACCATTCGCATCTCTTCGACGATCCCGCGAGTAGGCACGACTTGGGCCGGGATGCGACTGCGCAGCGTGAAGAACCCCTCTGCCGAGAGCCCTTCCGCCTCGAACCCGATCGGCCCCAACACACCGGACTCATTCCCCAACACGCCAGACTCATTGAGCGCCTCGAGGGCGACGGCAAGTGCCAGGTGCAGGTGCGTGAAGCCTCTCTGCCTGCCGTACTGCCGGTCGGAGTAGGTGAGGATATCCCCGATCACCGAGGTGCTGCGGGCGCGCGCCTCCTCGAGTTCCGGGACGACAAGCACCGGGGTCTCGCTGACCACAACCACGACCGGCAAGGTGCAGATCTCTGCCCGGAACCGGCTCAGGTAGTAGGCGTTGGCCGGCGTGGTGACCAGCAGGGCTGCAAGGCCGTGGTCGCGTATCCGGGTCGTGGCCGATTCCAGCCGGTTCATTGAGGACGATCTGCTTCCATCAGCGCAGCTCGCGCTTGAAGTGGTACATGTATTGGGCAAATCCCAGACGCGTCCAGAAGGCCACCGCTTCCTCGTTCAGAACGGCCACTGTCAGTTCCACGGTTGGGGCGTCACATTCCTGCATCCACGCCAGCAGCGTTTCAACCAGGCTACGACCGACCCCCCGCCGCCGGTACGGCTCGCGGACGACCACATCGTGAAGGTAGCCGCGCCGCCGCCGCTCGAAGAACGCGGGCAGCATCGAGATCCGTCCGACACCGTAGCCGATAACCCGTCCGCCCTCCACGGCCACGACGGCACGGGCATCCTCCCGGCCCAGCAGGTCCCGGATGAAGCGCTGGTACTCCTCCTGCCAATGCCGGGACGGCCGGAAGGCTTCGTCGAGCCGGGTATGGTGCGCCGCCAGTTCGCCCCAAATGGAGACGATCTCGCCCACGTCGCGTGCGGTTGCCTGCCTGACCTGGGTCTGCGTCATTGCCTCGATGGTTCGGCTGGAGTGCCCTGACTCCTCTGGGGGCATGCTATTGTTGAGAGACCACGCGATCGAAGGTGGACGAGGAGCGGCATGAGCACAACTTCCCGATTGGGTCTTTCCGACACGGCCGCGTTTGCCCTGGAGACTGCGCGCGAGGCCGCGGCGCTGGTGATGAGCATCCTGCCCGAGTCCTCTTCTGAGAAGCAGGTCCGCCTCAAGACCGCCACCGACCTGGTCACGCGGGCCGATCACGAAGCCGAGCGGTTGATCGCGACGCGCATCCGCGCGCGGTTTCCAGACCACGGGCTACTGGGCGAGGAAGGCACCTCGAACGACGGAGCAGGTCCCTGCTGGGTGGTGGACCCAGTGGACGGGACCGCCAATTTTGCGCACGGCATTCCCTGGTTCGCGGTCTCGATCGCGCTGGAGGACCGCGGGTTGGTACAGTGCGGCGTGATCGCGGTTCCGCCACTCGACGAGTACTTCGTGACAGAGCGCGGCCGAGGCGCCTATCTGCTGGGCGCCGGCGCCGAGCCCGTCAGGTTGGCGGTCTCCGAAACGGCGGACCTGGGAGCGGCGCTGGTAGCAACCGGACTCCCGCGCGAGCCCGATCGGAGTTGGCACTTGCCGACCATCGGTTCACTCATCCTGCGCTCTCTGGAGGTACGGATTATGGGCGCGGCGGCGATCCACCTGGCGTACCTGGCGGCAGGTCGCCTCGACGCCTTCTGGGAGCCCGGGCTCCAGCCGTGGGATGTCGCCGCCGGAGTTCTAATGGTCGAGGAGGCCGGCGGTAGGATCAGCGACTGGTCAGGGCGGCCGCTGGTTTCGTTGAAGACCGAGATGCTGGCGTCCAACGGCGCACTACATCCTGCCATGGTGCAGATGCTCGCAGGATACTCGCGCGCGCATTCCCCCGGTTAGCCCGCTGCGCCGCGTCCGGTCTTACCCTGCTGCCGCTTCTGCGGCGCGCCCACCAGCCCCCGCGTGACCGCGGGCAGCTGGCCTATGCCCATCAGCACGAGCGCCGCGTAGGCGGCTCCGAAAGCAACCGCAGAACCAGGGCTTGGATCTCCCAGTGACGATACGAACAACCCTAGATCCCCCAGCGTCGCGACCGATGCGTGGATCGTGATCACCAGGGGTGCGCAGACCAGGATCAGCGCCCACCACGCCCCCGGCGCGCTCCGCGGCCCCACTACCCACGACGGCGCCAGCAGGTCAAGGTTGACTCCCTCGTGAGCGCGGCGCAGCGCTAGGATGCGCCTGAGTCGGAAGAGCACCAGTAGGGTGAGGACGCCGGAGAGGGCCGGGAAGAGGCGCGCGAGATCGCCCAGGCCCGGCGGAATGGACCAGGGGTGCGAGTTCACCCCGGCCAGGCGCTCCTTGAGATTGCGCCCTCTGGCGGCCAGTTCGGCGGCGCGGGCCGCCAGCTCCGGTTGGCGGATCCTGAGTGCGGCCGCCGCGGTCGTGAGCCGGCGTTCAAGCGCCCTCCTGGCCTGCTCGATTTCCTGCAAGACCTCTCCCGCGCGTGGTGAGGCCGTGCCGAAGGTCGTTCCTGGGCCGTTCCACCGCTGCCAGAATGCAGGGTCGGCCGCGTACGCCTCGCGCAGCACCTCGTTGAGGGCCAGGACATGGCGTCCCAGGTTCTGCTCCGCGGCGCGGAGTGCCTCCGCGATCTCAGCCGGAGGATTCTGCAGCGCCCGTAGTGGTCCCAGAGCGCCGTCCAGCGCGACGCCCAGCGCTTCGACCTGCTTTCCGATCTGCTGCTTGATCGCCTCCTCGATGGTCCCCTGCCCGCCTGCGTCCGCGCGGGCTCGGGCGACCAGATCTGCGATGGCGCGCCTCAGCGTTGCCGGCCCTGAGTCCAGCGCGTCCCGAAACTCCGCGAGAGCACCCGCGGCCTTTTGCGCCGCTTCTGCGGCCGTCTCTACCGACTCCGCTTCCTGCTTGATGCGGGCAAGCGCCTCGGCGACCAGCGGTACCGCAGCCCGGGCCTGGAGGAACGGGAAGACCACGGCCATGTGGAGCACCGCGATCACCACTAGCACGGTGCCGAAGAAGACGTGATAGGCTCGAACCTCGGCGGCGTAGGCTGCAACTGCGCGTTCGCGGTCTGACGGTTCGGGCACGGCGCGCCTCCAGGCGGTTATCTGTGGTTTTCTATTGGCTGCTCGGTGGGCCGATGCCTTCTGCTGCGGGTTGACAGCAGGGTGGGCTCTGCGTACTCTCGGTGTAGACCGACGCGTCGGTCTACACCGGCGGGCAGGGGATGGCCCGCGATCGCCAAGAGGTCCTGTCTCGACCATGGCCCGCCGCCCCAACATGGAGTCCGCAACCCGCGACCGCCTGATCCAGGCGGCCATGGATGTGTTCGCCCGGCGTGGGTACCACGGCACCACCGTGGACGACATCGTGGCCGCTTCCGATTCGTCCAAGGGCTCCTTCTACCACTACTTTCCCAGCAAGCAGGGGATCTTCCTGATACTCCTCGATCAACTCGCCGTCATGGTCGAGGCCGGAGTGGATCACGCCATTGACAGGGAAGACGGCGCGATGGCCAAGGTCGAGGCCGCGCTGCGGGTCGTGCTGGAGGTCGCCGCCGCGCACCGGGATCTGGCCAGGATACTGTTGGTCGAGTCGGCGGCGCTTGGACACGAGTTCGAGCAGAGCCGCCTCGGCATCCACAGGAGGTTCGCCGCCCTGATCCAGCGCCATCTCGATCGCGCAGTCGCCGACGGCGCGATTCCCGCGCAGGACACGCACATCGCCGCCGCCGCGTGGATCGGCGCGATCAATGAGGTGCTGACGCAGCAGATGGCTTTGGGCGTGGAAGTGCTGGCCGGGCTGCCGTCGCTGCGGATGGTGCTGTTGCGCAGCATCGGCGCGAGGATCAACGGTGAATCCGCAGGCCGTTGACGTCCCGGCGGCGCTCACGGGCCGACTCCGGGCCGCGGTCGACGCCGCCGGTCAGAGGGCGCGTGAGGTCGGACATCCGGTGCTGGCCTGGGCCGGCACGCGCATCCCCGCCGTCGATCCGATCGCCATCTTTGACGATGCCGCCGGAAAGCACGACCGGTTGCTCTGGATAGCACCGGACCGTGCTATCTGTCTGGTGGGTATCGGCAGCGCTTGGGCGGTCTCGACCGACGGCGCGGGACGCTTCGCAGAAGCCGGTGCAGCATGGCAGGCGCTCCTGCACGACGCCGTCGGTGACGCGGGCTTTACTCCTATCGCGATGGGTCATGCTCAACCCGGCCCGGTTCTGATGGGTGGGTTTGCGTTCGCGCCCCAAGGCCCTGTCAGCCCCGAGTGGGAGGGCTTTCCGGCGGGTTTGCTGACCCTTCCCAGGATCTGCGTGGCGAGCGAGGGGGGCGAGACCCGGCTTGTTCTCTCGCGGGTGGTTACGCCCGATGGTTCCGTCGAACACCAGGCAGATGAGGCAGCCGACGAACCGGTCGGCGCTGCGCCGTCGGTCCGGAGCCGGCAGACGACTGGGGAACATCCTCCGGGCGCCGCCTGGAAATCCAGGGTCGCAGCGTCTGCGCAGGCCGTCCGGGATGGGATTCTCCGCAAGGTCGTCCTTGCGAGGTCGGTCCGGGTGCGCGGCGGTCCCTTTGATCCCATTGCCGCCCTCCGCATGCTGAGCGATGGCTATCCGGGCTGCACGCTCTTCGCAGTTGCGCGCGGTGCCCGGTGCTTCTTGGGCGCGACGCCGGAGCGCCTGGTCCGGGTGCGCGGCGGTGAGGTGAGCGCCATGGCCCTGGCCGGGACCGCTCCCAGGGGGCGCGACGATGGGGAGGACCGTCGGCTCGGAGAGTTGCTGCTGGCCAGCTCCAAGGACCGGATCGAGCACGCCGCCGTGGTGGACCTCCTGCGCGAGGATCTTGCCGGCGCGTGCACGGAGGTCTCGGCAGACGATGGGCCGGACCTGCTGAAGGTGGCCAACGTGCAGCATTTGTGTACCCCGCTGACGGCCAAGATTCGTCCCCCTCTGACGTTGCTGGATCTGGTTGCCCGGCTGCACCCTACCCCGGCCGTGGGAGGGGTCCCGCGCGAGACGGCGCTGGAGTGGATACGCAGGCACGAGGGCCTGGACAGGGGATGGTACGCCGGGCCGGTCGGCTGGGTGGACCAGAGGGGCGAAGGTGAGTTTGCGGTCGCCATCCGCTCGGCGCTGCTGCACGGCGACGAGGCGGTGCTCTTCGCGGGATGCGGAATCGTGGCGGATTCCGATCCCGATCAGGAGTACGCGGAGTCCCGCCTGAAGCTTCGGCCGATGCTCTCGGCTCTTGGAATACGAGAGGAGTCTGCATGAACGTCCCCGAGAACGCGACCTACGCCTACATAGGCGCCGTGGTAGACGAACTTGTGCGCTCGGGCGTGACCGAACTCTGTCTCTGCCCGGGGTCGCGTTCCACGCCCATCGCGGTGTGCGCGGCGCGTCATCCCGGTATCAGGGTGTGGACGTTGATTGACGAACGGTCTGCCGGGTTCTTCGCACTGGGACTGGCCAAGGGGCTGCGCCGTCCGGCGGCCCTGCTCTCGACCTCCGGCACCGCGGCGGCCAACTTCCTGCCCGCGGTCATCGAGGCGCGATACGGTCGGGTGCCGTTGGTGGTGCTCACGGCCGATCGTCCGCACGAACTGCGGGAGACCGGGGGGCTGCAGGCGATTGACCAGTTGCGCCTCTACGGGACGCACGCGAAGTGGTTTGCCGACATGGCAATACCGGAGGCCACCGACGAGTTGATGCGCTACGCCCGCAGCGTCACCTCGCGCGCGGTGGCGGTGGCCGCGGGCGCGCCTCCGGGCGCGGTGCACCTGAACTTCCCGTTGAGAGAGCCGCTGGTGCCGGTGCCCGCGCCGGATCAGCTCCCCCCAGAAGAGGCTCGGGCCAATGCGGCCTGGGGCGGCCGCGATGGCGGGCGGTCCTATGCCTCTTCCCATACCGCGCAGAAGGCGCCGGAGTACGGGCTTGCCTCCGCGCTGGCCTCGGAGCTGGCGCAGCGGAGGCGGGGCCTGATCGTGTGCGGGCCCTCGGACGATCCGGCGCTGCCGGATGCCGTCTGCCGGATGGCCGCGGCGCTGGGCTATCCGGTGCTGGCAGATCCCCTCTCGCAGGTGCGCTGCGGACCACACGACCGCGGCCCGGTGGTTGACGGCTACGATGCCCTGCTCAGGATGCCCGGCGCGATCGAGACGCTGACCCCGGAGGTCGTCCTGAGATTTGGCGCCGTGCCCGCGTCCAAACCGTTGATGCGGTATCTCGAGATGCACGGCGCGGTCCGGCAGATCGTGGTGGACGCCGGCGGCGAGTGGAACGATCCTGCGCGGGTGGCCACGGAGTTCGTGCACGCCGATCCGGTCTTGTTTTGCCGGGCGGTCCTCGGTGCGCTAGGCGCGCCTGGGGCGGGGCAGGGCGCGGCTGGGACAGGGCAGAGCGCGCGGGGGACGCATGAGTGGCTGGCGTTGTGGCAGCGTCTGGGAGCGCGGGCCCGGGACGCCATCAGTATCCGGCTGGGTGCGCTTGCAGAGCCGTTCGAGGGCAAAGTCTTCGCCGAGCTTTCCGATCTGCTGCCTGATGGCGCGGTACTCTATGTGGGCAACAGCATGCCGGTGCGCGACCTCGACACCTTCCTTCCGGGAACGCAGCGGGCGGTCCGGTTTCTGGGGAACCGCGGCGCCAGCGGGATTGACGGGCTGGTCTCAAGCGCGCTGGGCGTAGCGGCAGGACTTGGGGCGGAATCCGCCGGCGGTGGCGGGCCGGCCGGCGCAACCCGGGGCACGGTGGTCCTGGTGATCGGGGACCTGGCCTTCTACCACGACCTCAACGGGCTGCTGGCGGCCAAGCTGTACGGGCTGAATGCCACCGTCGTGCTGATCAACAACGACGGCGGCGGCATCTTCTCGTTCCTGCCGCAGGCGGGATATCCGGAATACTTCGAGGCGCTCTTCGGAACGCCGCACGGCCTCGACTTCCGCCACGCGGCCGGGCTGTACGGGGCGTCACATGCGCTCGTTGAGTCCTGGGAGGACTTCAGGGCGCGCGTGCGGGAAGGCATCTCCAGAGAGGGGCTCTCCATCGTTGAGGTGCGCACGGCGCGGGATCGCAACGTCCTCCTGCACCGCGAGGTCTGGCAGGCGGTCGAGGCCGCCCTGCGCGCCGAGCTGCCGCCCGATGCCCTGGGAGGAACTTCCTGATGCCCAGGCTTCCCGTGAACGGGGTGAATCTCAACGTCGAGCAGGCCGGCGCAGGCCCTCCGCTCGTGCTGTTGCACGGTTTCACCGGCAGTGCCGCGGGTTGGGCAGAGCACGCCGAGGCCTTCGCGCAGAGCCACGCCACCGTGGCGGTGGATCTTCTGGGGCACGGCCTGTCCGACGCGCCGGACGATCCTGTACGCTACGGGATCGGCTACGCCACCGAGGACGTCCTTAGCGTGCTCGACGCCCTGGGGATTCAGCGGGCGGGCCTGCTGGGCTACTCGATGGGCGGCCGCGTCGCGATCTCACTGGCGGTCGTGGCCCCTGAGCGGTTGTCTGCGCTGTTTTTGGAAAGCGCCTCTCCTGGGATCCGCGATGCCGGCGCCCGCCGCGAGCGCGTCGTGGCGGACGGCGCCTTGGCGGCGGCGATTGAGCAAGATGGGGTTGAGCCGTTCGTGGATCGCTGGGAGCGCCTGCCGTTGTTTGCGAGCCAGGCCGCGCTGCCTGATGAGGCGCGCCGGGATCTCCGCGCCCTTCGGTTGCGGAACAATCCCACCGGCCTGGCGAACAGCCTGCGCGGGCTGGGACAGGGCGTGCAGCCGCCCGTGCACGAGTACCTCCAGCAGATCTGTGTGCCCACGCTGCTGATAGCGGGCGGGCTCGATCCCGCCTACTGCGCGCTGGGAGAGGAGATGCGCGCCCTGATCCCGCAGGCCCGGTTAGAGGTTGTACCTGGAGCAGGGCATGCCGTGCACCTGGAGCAGCCCGAGCGGTTCCGCGCGCTCGTGCTGGAGTTCCTTAACCAAGTGAGAGAGCTGAGGTGAGGATCTGATGCCAGTGAAATGGGCGAGGGTCAAGGACTACACCGACATCATCTACGAGCACTCCGATGGGATCGCCAAGATTACCATCAACCGGCCCGAGGTGCGCAACGCCTTCCGGCCCGAAACGGTCAAGGAGTTGATGGACGCCTTTGCGGATGCGCGGGATGACTCCACCGTCGGGGTGGTGCTCTTCACCGGAGCCGGCGACAAGGCGTTCTGCTCCGGCGGCGACCAGCGCGTGCGGGGCGACGCGGGCTACGTTGGTGGGGACAAGGTCCCACGGCTGAACGTGCTCGATCTGCAGCGGCAGATCCGCACCTTGCCCAAGCCGGTGATCGCGGTAGTGGCCGGGTACGCCATCGGCGGCGGGAACGTCCTGGCCACGGTGTGCGACCTTACGATCGCGGCCGACAACGCGATCTTCGGGCAGACCGGTCCAAAGGTCGGCAGCTTCGATGCCGGATACGGCTCGACCTACCTGGCGCGGATCGTGGGCCACAAGAAGGCCCGCGAGATCTGGTACCTGTGCAGGCAGTACAACGCCCAGGAGGCGCTGGCGATGGGACTGGTGAACGTCGTTGTTCCTCTTGATCAGCTCGAGAAAGAGGCGGTCCGGTGGGCCAAGGAGCTGCTTGAGAAGAGCCCGCTGGCCCTGCGTTTGCTGAAAGCCGCGTTCAACGCCGACACCGACGGCCTGGCCGGGTTGCAGCAGCTTGGCGGCGACGCCACGCTGCTGTACTACATGTCGGAGGAGGCGCAGGAGGGCCGGGACGCCTACTTACAGAAGCGCAGGCCTAACTTCAAGAAGTTCCCAAGGTACCCGTAGGCACGCGCATGGGCGCCGCGGAGGACGGGATGAATACGCCGGGCGCGGGCAGTCCCTGGAGGGCATGGGTGCTCGCCGCGCGCGTGCCCACGCTCACCGCGGCGGTGGCGCCGGTCATGGTCGGCACCGCGGCCGCGGCCGGAGGCGGGATGTTCGCGCCGTTGCCCGCGTTTGCCGCGCTGATTGCCGCCGTCAGCATCCAGATCGCCACGAACTTGCACAACGACGCGCTCGACTTCCTACAGGGGGCCGACACCGCAGGCCGCCTGGGGCCCGCACGTGCTACCCAGGCCGGCCTGCTGTCGCCGCGGCAGGTGCTTGTCGGCGCCTACCTGTGTCTTGGTGTCGCAGCGGCCGCCGGCATCTACCTCGTGGCGCTGCGGGGATGGCCGCTGCTGGTGGTGGGGATGATGTCCATGGCCGCTGCCCTGGCGTACACCGCGAGCCCCCTGCGTCTGGGCTACCGCGGATTGGGAGACCTGTTTGTGTTCCTCTTCTTCGGGGTGGTGGCCGTCGTAGGCAGCGACTACGTGCAGAGTGGAGAGATACGCGCAGTGGCGGTGGCCGCCTCGGTGCCGGTGGGGTTGCTGGCCTCTGCCATCCTGGTACTCAACAACCTGCGCGACATTGACACCGACCGCGCGGCCGGAAAGCGGACGCTCGCAGTGCGGCTTGGTCCTCGCGCCACGCGCGCGCAGTATCTCTTCTGCCTGGCCGGAGCTATGGCTGCGCCTGCGGTGATGCGCTTGACAGGGCTGCTCGGATCGTGGTTCTGGCTACCCTGGCTGGCGGCGCCCACAATGATGGGGTTGGTGAGCACCGTGCTGCGGCACGAAGACGCCGCGGCCCTTGTCGAGGCGCTGAAGAGGACCGCGCGACTGCTCCTGATTTACGGGGCGCTGCTGGCCACGAGCCTCTTGCGGGGTTCATGAGGACCGTGAGGCGCTAGGAGACCTTATTGAGATCGTCGGCTGAGATCCTTCCCGATTGGCTGGGGGCACGGGCGCGGGGCTTTCCCCATCGATTCGCGCTGGCAGCGGGATCCGAGCGCCTGACCTTCAGCGAGTTGGACCGCCTCGCTGGCCGCGCCGCCCGGCAGCTCGCAGGCCTGGGTGTTGCCCCGGGGGCGCGCGTCGCGCTCGTGCTTGGGGGCGGCGCCCAGTTTGCCGGGCTCACCCACGCGCTGGCGCGGCTGGGCGCGGTGATGGTGCCGGTCAATACGCGCCTGGCCGCGGCTGAGGTGGCGTGGTGCCTGCAGGACGCTTCTCCGGCGCTGGTGATCTGCGACGAGGCAAACGCCGCGGCCGCGCACGCCGGGGCCGAGGGAGCAGGCGTCCAGATCCTAACGATTGAGGAACTGGGCGTCCTGCCCGAGGCAGACGCGTCCCTGCGCGACCGCATCACGCTCTCAGACGTGCAGGGAATCATCTACACCTCGGCCACGACCGGGCGGCCCAAGGGTGTCATGCTGACCTTCGGCAACCACTGGTGGAGCGCGGTCGGCTCGGCCTTCAATCTTGGGCTCCGCAACGACGACTGCTGGTTGGCCCCGCTGCCGCTCTATCACGTAGGGGGACTGGCGATCCTGTGGCGCAGCGTGATCTACGGCATACCCGCGGTTGTGCATGCGGCCTTCGATCCCGGAGCGGTCAACCGCGAGATTGATGCCGGCGGGGTGACCATCGTCTCGGTTGTCAGCACGATGCTGCAGCGCATGCTGGACGAGCGGGGCGATCGGTCTTATCCGCCCACCCTGCGGTGCGTACTGCTGGGCGGCGGTCCGGCGCCGCTCGACCTGCTCGAGGAATGCCTGCGGCGCGGGGTGCCGGTGGCTCCGACCTACGGGCTGACCGAGGCGGCCTCCCAGGTGGCGACGCTACCGCCGGAAGACCTGCCGCGCAAACTCGGATCGGCTGGGAAGGCACTCTTTCCCACTGAGATCAAGACTGAGGACGGCGAGATCTTGGTCCGCGGTCCCACGGTCATGGCCGGCTACGCCACCCAGCCCGAAGAGACCGCGCGCGTACTGCAGGATGGCTGGCTGCGCACGGGTGATCTGGGCTACCTGGACGGCGATGGCTACCTTTTCGTCTCGGATCGCAGGGACGATCTTGTGATCTCAGGTGGCGAGAACGTCTATCCTGCCGAGGTGGAGGGAGTCCTGCGCGGCCATCCTGCCGTGGAGGACGCGGGCGTGTTCGGCCTTCCGGATCCCGAGTGGGGACAGGTCGTAGCGGCGGCGGTCACCTCGCGGCGCGGCGCCTCACTCGATGAGGAGGGAGTGCGCGCCTTCTGTGCTGCGCGCCTGGCCCGGTACAAGGTTCCGAAGCGGATATGGTTCGTGGAAGATCTTCCGCGATCTCCCTCCGGCAAGTTGATCCGCCAGGCGCTGCGCGAGAAGTTCGGGATTGTGGCGGCGTCGCCAACAGAGCGGCGCACCTGGGTCAGGGATGCCTTCCACCGGATTGCCGGCCGCTACGATCTGCTGAACCACCTGCTGAGCGGGGGTCTGCACATCCTATGGAAGCGGGCGGCCGTGCAGGCGGCGGGCCTGCGGCCGGGAGGGGTGGCGCTGGATGTGTGCTGTGGGACCGCGGACCTGGTGCTGCTGGCCTCGCGCGAGGTCGGCCCTGGTGGGCGCGCGATCGGCGTGGACTTCGCGCCGGGAATGCTCGCGGTGGGTGCCAGGCGCCTGGGCGAGGCAAGCCCGGCGTCATCAGGGTCAGGCGCCAGGGTCTCGCTCGTCTGCGCGGATGCCGAGGCGCTCCCGCTGGCCGACGGGTCTACCGACGCGGTGACGTTCGCCTTTGGAATCCGCAACGTCGCGTCGCCTCCGGGTGCGCTGCTCGAAGCCCACCGGGTACTACGGCCAGGAGGTCGTGTTGTGGTGCTCGAGTTCGGGCGGCCGGAGGCGCGGTGGCTCCGGGCGGCGTACGACCTGTATTCCAGGACGATCATCCCGCTGCTGGGCGGCCGACTCTCAGGGCGGCGCGACGCGTACCAGTACCTGCACGACTCGGTCCGCCGGTGGATGGACCCCGAGACGCTGGCAGGCCTCATGCGGGAAGCGGGATTCCAGGAAGTCCGGTACAGGCGCCTCGCCGGCGGGATCGCCGTGCTGCACGCCGGTCTTAAGCTACGGGCGTAGCGGCCCGACCATCCGGCCCACAGCCGTGATCAGCGCGTCAACGTCGGCCTGGGTGTTGTACCCCTGGACCGACACACGCAGCAACGGCCGGCCGTTCCAGTTCCACACCGGCACCTCGATCCGGAACTCCTCGCGCAGACGCTGCTGGAACGCTTCCGGGTTGCAGGGAGGCAGCAGCGCGCTTGCCATCTGAGCGAACCATGGGCTGCCGTCCGGTCGCGTCTCAGGGCAGATCGGCGGCAATCCAGTTAGCGCCTCGATCGCCCGACGCGCGTCTTTGGCCGTGGCGTGGCACTCCTGCCGTACCGCGTACCAGTCGTGCTCCCTAAAGAACTCGATCGCCGAGGGCACGGCCAGGAAGGCCGCCAGATCGCGCGTTCCCTGGTACTCGTGCTCGTCAATGAACCGGGATGGTCCCGGCTTCTCGGACCTCCATCCCCAGCTCACGACCAGCGGTTCGAGCAGCGGTTGGACCTCGCGCCGCGCGTATAGGAAGGCCGAGCCCTTGGGCGCGCACATCCACTTATGGCAGTTGCCGGCGTAGAAGTCTGCGCCGAGCGCTTCCAGGGCAAGCGGGATCTGGCCCGGCGCGTGGGCGCCGTCTATCACTGTGAGAATACCCGCGGCCCGGGCGCGACGGATCAGATCCTCGACCGGGAGAATCAACGCGGTCGGGGGAGTGATGTGACTGACGAACAATACCCGGGTCCTGGGCGTCACGCGCGACCAGATCGCCTCCACGACCTCTTCCCGGGAGGTGATCGGCAGCGGCACGGCCGCCCGCACGCAGACCGCTTTCCTCATCTCGCATATGAACTGCCAGGTGCGGTCCAGCGCCCCGTACTCGTGGTCGGTGGTCAGCACCTCGTCCCCGGGGTTGAGCCGTAGAGAGCGGGCCACGATGTTGAGCCCGGTGGTCGCGTTCGGCACGTAGACCAGGTCGTCGGGGTCGGTGCCAAGGTACCCTCCAAGCGACGCGCGCGCCCTTCGCATCAGGTCGCCTGCCCGCCGCGCGAAGAACTCGACCGGCTGGCTTTCCAGCTCGCGCTGCCAGCGCTGGTACGCTTCGAAAACGGGCCCGGGGCATGCGCCGAACGAGCCGTGGTTGAGGAAGACCACGTCCCTGCGGAGCAGGAACTGGTCACGGATGGCGACGGCGCGCGCGTCCGGGTTCGATGTGCCGGGATCCGTCATCGGCAACCTCTCCCTACTGCCTGGGTGTCAGAGCCACGTCGAGGGTTACAAGCGGTCCGTCGGCGACCGTCACCCTTCTCGTCTCGGCCTGGTAGCCTTCCTTGGAGATCCGCACCGAGTGCGTTCCCGTGAGCAGCAGACGGTAGAACCGTCCGAACTCGGGATCGCTTGTGCGGGCCCTGATTGCATCACCGGTGAGACCCTCCACCTCGATGAGCGCTTCGAGCGGCCGGCCGGTTCTCGCATCGGTCACCCTTCCTGTGATCCCCGGCCCTCGGTAGGTGAAGCCCTCACCCACCTTGCCGTGAAGGAACCGCCGAAGCCACTGCTTGATCCCGTCCGAGAGGTTGCGGACGTACTCCTCGGCCTGCTGCAGCGAGTGCGGGTCGTCATCGGCCGGATCGGGGGTATAGAAGTACCGGTCGTTGTAGAGACGCTCGGCGATCTCGACGATATAGTGGAGTGTTCCCACCGCTGCGTAGTGCCAGTTCGAAGACTGGCCCATGGGAGCCAGCAGGCCCCCCGCGGGCATGCGGCACACCGCCGGGTCGAAGATTGGCGACCCCATCTGGCAGAACCCCCCGGCCTGCCTGGAGGCCAGGGTCCACCGCGCGATCTCCTGCGCGGTCTCCAGCAGCCTGGTCTGGTCGGGCGGGGGGAGGACCGTGTCATCAGTACGACCGATTCCCCACGGCCGCATGATCTGGCTCTGCGGGAACGGGGTGCCGTGGTGGAAGTCAATTCCGAACAGTGGGCGCTGTTCGATGGCCAGGTCGCGCAGTGCCCGGGTCTCGGGCTCGGAGAACGGCGCGGTGCCACGGAAATACGAGGAGTTGGGATCGGTGCACTGCGGTTGGTATACGGCGCACCGATCCCAGCGGAAGTCGTAGTTGCGGTTCAGGTCCACGCCGGGCCGGTCGCCGTTCTTACGCCGGTTCGTTTCGTACCCGTACGCGTTCAGCACCGGCACGAACCAGATTTCGTAGGCGTTGACCCAGTCGGCGATCTCCTGGTCAACGCCGTAGCCGCGGGTCAGATCTTGGATAAGCCCGAGCGTGATCTTAAGCCCCAGTGGCTCCCGGCCGTGGATGATGCCCAGGAAGAGCCAGGCCGGCTCGTCCTCCTCCTGTGCCGCGTTGTCCGAAACCTTGACGGCCAGAATCGGCCTGCCGTTGGAGCTGCGTCCTATCTCGCGCACGCGCACGATGTCGGGAAAGCTTCCCTGCAACCGGATCAGGCCGGCGACTATCTGCTCGTACGACGGGTAGAAAGCCTCCACTGGCTGGGCGCGTGTGCCAACGGAGGCGCTCGTGCCGGTAGGGATGCCGGTGGGGATGCCGGCGAGGGTCAGTCCTGCCAGGAGGGTGCCGACGGTCAGGAGGCGCCGGATCAAGCCGGCAGCACCCGCACCTCGCGCGGCAGCATGCTCAGCCGCTCCGCGCCCCGCGCAGTTACGACCACGATCTCCTCAAGGCGGACCCCGAACTCGCCTTCGAGGTAGATCCCCGGCTCGATACTGAACATCATCCCTTCCTGCATCGGCAAATCGTTGGTGTGCGTGACCGAGGGCGGTTCATGCCCGGTGAGGCCGATGCCGTGGCCTGTGCGATGGGTGAACTGCCTGCCGTAGCCGGCGTTCTCGATCACGGCGCGCGCGGCCCTGTCAACGGCAGAGAGCGGGGTGCCGGGCCTGACCGCGTCCATGCCCGCGCGCACGGCGTGCTCGACGATCGCGTGGGCCTCGCGATAGCGCGCCGAGGACTCGCCAATGTATCCCATGCGGGTGATGTCCGACATGTAACCTTCGAGGCGGCCGCCCAGGTCCACCAGGACCGGTTCGCCCTCCCGCAGACTTCGGCTGCCGGAACGGTGGTGAGGGTAGGCCGAGTTCGGCCCGCTCCCGACGATCGCCGGCCCCGGCTGCGCCACCGCCTGCTCCGCGAACGCGTTTGCCACCGCGCGGGTAACTGCGAGCTCGGTGACCCCGGGACGGCAGGCCGCGAGGGCCGCATCCACGGCAATGTCGGCCGTGGCGGCCGAACGGCGCATCAGCGCGATCTCCTCGGATGTCTTGATCATGCGCACCGGCGCCATCACCTCGGCACCGGGAGCGAAGGCGCTCTTTGTCCACCGCTCCTGGAGCAGCAGCAGGAAGTCGGCCCGCATCGTGTCGCCGATACAGATGCGTACTGGATCTCCCAGCCGGCCGTGCGCCTCGCGCAGCACCGCCCCGGGTCCCTCGGCATCGGAATAGGTAAGGAAGGGCAGGTCAACGTGTCCGCGCGCTTCCCCGGCGTTGAGCTCGGGCACGAGGAACACCGCGTCGTCACCGGTTAGGAACAGGTAGCACGGTCGCTCGTCGGCGTGCGGGGTGAAGCCGAGCAGGTAGTACATGTCATCGCCCGGCGGCAGGCTCAGCAGGTCCACTCCGGCAGATCTCATCTGGGCGCGCGCGCGGGTGACGCGATCGGTGTTGGGCATCTGGGACTCCTCTCGTGCGGGTGCGTTGCAGCACTCTATACACCGCCTGCCTCCAACAGACCTCCCATCAGCAACTCGCCCGGCGGCAGGAACGATCCGATGTGCCGGCGAATCCGCACGCGGCCATGTTACCGCGATCCACAGCACTGACTGCTCTCCGGCGCCGCGCAGCTAGGATTGCTGCGATCCTGGGCGAGCGCTACCCTGTCACCCGTCTGCCGCTCAAGCACCGCAACCCGCTGCAGTTGCTGGTGGCCACGATACTGTCGGCGCAATGCACCGACAGCCAGGTGAACAAGGTCACACCGGCGTTGTTCGCCCGCTACAAGACGGCGGTGGAGTTTGCCTCCGCGGACCCGTCTGAGATGGAAGCGCTCGTCCGCACAACGGGCTTCTACCGGCAGAAGGCGCGGGCGATCGCGCGGACGGCCAGGATGCTGGTTCAGAAGTTCGGCGGTGTCGTGCCAAGTACTATGGAAGAACTACTGGAACTCCCGGGTGTGGGACGCAAGACGGCCAACGTGGTCCTGGGCGGCATCTTCGGACTGCCCAGCGTCGTGGTGGACACGCACGTGCGGCGCATCAGCCGGCGCCTGGGGCTCACTGTGCACAACGACCCAACGAAGATCGAGCAGGACCTGATGCGGATTCTCAATCGCGACCAGTGGTCGGATTTCTCCCTGCGGGTTATATACCTGGGCCGGGAGATCTGCCGGGCGCGGCATCCGCTGTGCCCGGCCTGCCCGCTGCGTCGCCTCTGCCCCTATGCTCGTGGAAACCAGTCCAAAGGCCTGTCAAGCCGATAGCCAGGTATGCCGCGTCGTATAGGCCGATCGCCTGGGTGCCCACCACAGGGATCGTCCCCCCCATCAGGAGCGCGCTGAGAAACCCGAGTAGCGCTGCGAGGGTGTAGATCAGGCCCGAGGTCTGCGCCCCCATCCGTACCCCCCAACCTGTTGCGCCCAGGCAGAGCAGCAGCGCTCCGCCGGCCAGGTGGAAGAGTCTGGGTCCCGGGGCCAGATACCCCAGCAGTAGGAGAACGATTCCGGCTACCAGGCAGTAGAGTCGCGCCATTGCATGCCCAGTTCGTTCTTGCCGCGCCGGCTCCCTGCGCAGGAGTGCCCGGCTGCAGGAGTGCCCGACACCCAGGGGGAATCGCCCGGTGAGGTGATGGTGTCCATGCGTACGGGACGCTCAACCGTGCTCGCGCGACGCGGGATGATCGCCACGGGTCACCCTCTAGCGACGGCCGCGTGTCTGGAGGTTCTGGCAGACCGGGGCAACGCCGTGGACGCCGCGGTGGCCGCGGCGGCGGTACTGGGCGTGGCACAGCCGATGATGAGCGGGCTTGGCGGCGACACGTTCATGTTGGTCTACCACAAACCCGAGGGGCGCGTCTGGGGTCTCAACGGCAGCGGGCCCGCGCCCGCGGGCGCGTCGCGAGAATACTTCGTCGAGCAGGGCCACACGACGATGCCGCTTCGAGGCATGCTGTCGGTTTCGGTGCCCGGAGCGGTTCGAGCGATGGAGGAGGCCCTGGCCCGATGGGGCAGCGGCCGATTCTCCCTCCGTAAGCTGCTGGAGCCGGCGATCCGCTACGCCGAGGAGGGTGTGCCGGTTGCGAGAAAGATAGCCGGCTGGCTGCGTGAGGCCGCGCCCGCCATCGCCCAGTACCCTTCCTCGTCGGCGGTGTTCCTGCCGCACGGCAGGCCTTTGGAGGAGGGCGAGATTCTGGTCCAGCGTGATCTCGGCGCATCGCTGCGGACAGTGGCCGCGGGCGGTTCAGCGGCGTTCTACGAAGGGCCGATCGCCGAGGCAATCGGCGCGTACAGCCGCGCCCACGGAGGATTGCTCTCCGCCGGCGACTTCGCCGGGTACGCCGTGGATGTGCACGAGCCCCTAAGCACCGCCTTCCGCGACCTGACCGTCTACGCTACGGCGCCTCCGTCCCAGGGGATCCTGCTGCTCGAGATGTTGAACATCCTCGAAGGTTTTGACCCCGCGCGCTGGGATTCGCCCGACGCCATCCACAGGGCCGTAGAGGCCAAGAAGATCGCCTATGCCGACCGCCTGGCCTACCTGGGAGACCCGCTGCTCGTCCGCAACCCGGTCGGCGCGCTGCTCGACAAAGGGTACGCGGCCCGCCGGCGAGAGGGGATGGGAAACACAACCTACTTCTGCGTGGCCGACTGTGAGGGAAACCTCGTCTCGTACATAACCAGTCTATCGGCCGCCTTCGGCTGCGGCGAGATCGTTGAGGGAACCGGCATCCTGCCAAACAACCGCGCCGGTCGCGGGTTCACCCTGGAAGCCGGGCACCCCAACTGCATCGAGCCCGGTAAGCGTACGATGCACACTCTGACTCCCTACATGGCGTTTCGCGGCGGAATGCCCTGGCTGGCCTGGGGTACGCCCGGCGGTGATGCGCAGCCGCAGTGGTGCCTGCAGGTCCTGCTCAACCTGGTCGAGTCCGGGATGAGCCCGCAGCAGGCGGTCGAGGCCCCGCGCTGGCACAGCTTCCCAGGCACCGATCCGGCGACGCTCGGATCGCAGTTCGAGTTGCGCGTCGAGGAGGGCTTCCCTGCGGAGACCCTTGCCGAACTGGAGCGGAGGGGCCACCGCGTCATGCCCGCGGCCTCGCCGGAAGGCGGCGGCGGGGCCCAGGCGATTCTGGTAGACCACACGCGCGGGGCATACCTGGGCGCCTCGGATCCGCGCGTGGACGGCTGCGCGATAGGACTCTAATGGGCCTCATCCGCGCGACATACCGCAGCTTCCTGGAAGACGACTGTACGTTCGCAGCCGCCTCAATCGCCTACTACGCTCTGCTCTCGATCTTCCCGTTCCTGCTGGCAGTTGCCGCGGTCTCGACGCACTTCCTGGAGCACGAGCGGGTTCAATCCGCGATCCAGGAAACGCTGCGTGCCTATCTCCCACCGAGGGCACACGCGGTGATTCTCGAGAACGTGCAGGAGGCCATTCGCCTGCGCGGCCCGGTCGGGGTGGCGGCGGTCATCGCGTATCTCTGGTCCGCATCCGCGGCGGTCGGCGCGGTGCGCCACACTCTAAACCGGATCTGGGACGTGAAGCGGAGCCGTCCGTTCTGGCAGAGGAAGTTGCTCGAGGCCGGGACGACCCTGGCGCTTGCCGGAGTCCTGGGCGCTCTGGCCATCATCTCCGTGGGCCTGTCCATCCTGGCGGAGCTGGGGTGGCGGATCCCTCTCTCAGGACGGCTTCACGACCTCGTGCTGGCCGGCCCGGCCCGGGAGGCCGCCGCGCTCGGGCTTGTGTTCGTGGCGTTCCTGCTCGTCTACGGCATACTCCCCAACCGGCCGCTTCGCCTCCGGTGGTTGTGGCCCGGCGCGCTCATCGCCGCCGTTCTGTTCGAAGTGGCGAGGCACGCCGCGTTCTGGGGCCTCGCGCTGTTCGCCCAGTACCATCTCGTGTACGGCTCCATGGCCGGGGTCGTCATCTTCCTACTGTGGACGTACGTCACGGCGACCATCCTGCTGATCGGCGCCGAAATCGCGCGATGCCGGGCGCCCCTATCTCCCGGAGGTGAATAGGGTCATGGTCGAGAGGGCCTCAAGAACCGCTCAGGCCCAACGCGCCATGCCAGAACTGCTGGGCGGGCGGCAACTGATCGTTGTCAGCAATCGGGAGCCGTACGCTCACCGCCGGGGCAGGCGGGGCCTCGAGGTGGAAAGCCCGGTCGGGGGGCTCGTGGCCGCGCTCGATCCGGTCCTGCAGGCCACCGGCGGCGTGTGGATCGCCTGGGGGAGCGGCGAGGCCGACTTCGAGGTTGTTGACGCCCACGACTGCATTCAGGTTCCACCCGAAGCTCCGCGCTATACCCTGCGGCGAGTGCGCCTGACCGGCGACGAGGTGGAGCAGTTCTACCGCGGCTACGCGAATCAGTCCATTTGGCCGCTCTTCCATCTGGCCGTGGAGAAGGCCCGGTTCGTCCGCCGGAATTGGACCGCGTATCAGACCGTTAACCGGCGTTTCGCGGACGCGACCTCGAGCATGGTATCCGGTGATGCCCTGGTCTGGATCCACGACTACCATCTTGCGCTTTGCCCTCTCTACCTGCGCCGGGACCGCCCGGACCTCTTCCTGTCCCACTTCTGGCACATCCCCTGGCCGGCCTGGGACGTGTTCCGGATCTGCCCTCAGAGCACCGAACTGATCGAGGGCCTGCTCGCCAACGACCTGTTGGGATTCCACCTCCCGCGCCACGCGGACAACTTCCTCGACTGTGCCGAGCGCGAGCTGGGTGCCGAGGTAGACCGAGAGGAAGGTCTTGTCGAGTACCACGGGCGTTACACCAAAGTGCAGGCACTTCCCATCAGCATAGACCAGGACAGATGGGGACGGATGGCGGAATCTCAGGAATGCGAGCGGTGGATGGCCCGGTTGCGCCATCGCTTCCGCCTGGCCGATCGGTTCATCGGGGTTGGCGTTGATCGTCTTGACTATACCAAGGGAATCCCCGAACGGCTGCGTGCCATAGAGGTCCTCTTTCAACAGGCACCGGGTGTTCGCGGCCGGTTCGTCTTCATTCAGAAGTCCGAGCCCAGCCGTACGCGGATCAAGGCCTACCGCGACCTGCAGAGCCACGTTGAGGCTGAGATCGAGCGGATCAACTCGCTCTACGGAACAGAGACCTGGCAGCCCATAGTTCACATTCCCCGCCCTCTGCCCGCCGCAGGGATGGCGGCGCTCTACCGGATGGCCGATGTCTGCATGGTGACCTCCCTCCAGGATGGGATGAACTTGGTCGCCAAGGAGTTCATAGCTTCACAGGTCGATTGCCGGGGGGTGCTGGTTCTAAGCGAACTGGCCGGAGCCGCGGACGAGGCGCCCTGGTCGCTCACGATCAACCCGTTTGATTCCGAGGGCGTCGCCGAAGCACTGCAACGGGCACTGCGCATGCCGCCGGCAGAGCGCCAGGAACGCATGCGGCACATGCGGGGCCACCTGCAGCAGCACGACGTCTATCACTGGATGGAGCAGCACTTCCGTGCCGCGGCGCGCCTGCTGGCCACGAGAGCGGCAACCAGATCCGTGTTCGCGGACATGGAGCAGATCCGGCAGCAAGTCACGGCACGTGATCATCTGGCGGTGCTCGTGGACTTCGATGGGACCCTTGCCCCGATCTCAGACCGCCCGGATGATGCGAGCCCGCCTCCGCTGGCGCGCGCGGTCCTGGCACGTCTGGCTCAGCGTCCGAGGTGCCTCGTAGCCGTCATCAGCGATCGTGCCCTGGACGACCTGAGGGAGCGTATGGGCCTGACGGGCATTACTTATGTGGGCAGCCTTGGCTTCGAGATCGCCGGTCCGGGCTGGAGGTCCGAGCGGCGGCAGACCGCGGAGGTTCGGGCCCTCATCGCGTCCTGCAGTCAGCGACTGAGGATCCGGCTGCGGGTCGTGCAAGGCGCCACCGTTGAGGATAGGGGCCTCACCGCCACCGTCTACCACCGTATGGTCCAGCGCGACCAAATCGAGACCATCCGCCAGGCCGTGCTGGAGGAGGTCGGGCGCGTGCCCCCCGGGAAGCTTGTGCTCCGGCGCGGGAAGATGGCGATAGAGATCCGGCCGGCGGTAGATTGGGACAAGGGACAGGCCGCCCTGTGGCTGCTGGAGCACGTCCTGGGCAAGGATTGGCGTGCGCGGTGCGCCGTGCTGTACGCGGGGGATGACCGTACGGATGAGGACGCCTTCCTGGTTCTTGCAAACGATGGCGTCACCATCAAGGTGGGCGCCAGTCCCTATCCTACCGCTGCCAGGCATGCCGTCCGCAACGTGGCCGAGCTACAGGAGCTACTGGAGGCTATCTGGAGCTGGGTCCAGCCCCCGGTGAGCCCGCACTAGCAGCAAAGGGCCGGTCCACCGGAAACAGCTCGATCCACACCGGCCCCCGGGGCAGCACCACGGGACCGCCGCCTGCGGTCTGAAGCGCCAGCGGCCTGTCCTTGGACCTTCGCCAGGCTCCCTCCACGAGGCGGCCTTCGGTGATGATGGCGAGGCGCCCTGTGCCGATCAGGGTGATCTTGCTGCTCGGGGCTCCCTGCTCCATCACGTCTCGCCACTGCACGAACGCGACCAATACCGATGCCGGAGCGATCTGCCTGCCGTCCGCATCCAGGTGAGGGCGGCCGTCCTGGTCGCGTAGATACCGGCGCCGCCCGGCATCGTAGCGGTAGCGGACCGCGTAGGGCGGTCCGTAGTCGAGCACGACTACATCAGAAGGCGTGGCGTCGGGTAGCACCAACTGAGGCGCAACCTCCATGGAGTAAGGCACACTAACGGGCCGCACGTTCATCGGCTTCTTATGCAATTCGGCGCGCAGGCGGTCGAGCCGCGTGTAGAGGTTGTGGGGCATCTTGCGCGAGGGATCGCGCCAGAACGGCCCCGATGCCCAGAACTCGTTAATGACGGGGAACTTCTGCGCCCGGATTGACGCCAGCGCTTCCGCGCTGTGGCCGGCGTGTACCAGGATCGCGCCCAGGTCCGAGGCGATCTCCAGCATGTACTGCCGCGCGCTGCGTACCGGGCCGATCGACGTGGGGGTGTCCCCGCAGTAGGAGGCAAGGAAGCGCGTGATGCGCGCCTCGGTTGGGAGCGCGTAGACCAGGCACGCCTCGGCCAGCCCTGACTGCGGCCGGGCTTGCGGGGTATTCTCGATCACGACCAGGAACGGCGTCTCTCCGTCTGCGCCGGGGATGAACACGCGCTCGGCTTCGGGCAGCGCCGGCGCCTCGGGCGGCGCCACCGCCTCGGGAGCGGAATGCCGTGCCTGGGGGTTCGTGTCACGCCACGCGACTATCCCAGCGGCGAGCACCACCGCAACGGTCGCCGACCAGATTGCAGCTCTTTGCTTGTGGCCCATGGGTGAGTAACATTATAGCGGCGGGAACGCCCTGCCGCGACCGCATGGAGGTGGAGCATGCCAGATGCACGATACGAACGCACCCTAGTCTTCCTGAAGCCGGACGGCGTCCAGCGCGGGCTGATCGGGAAGATCGTGGGGAGGTTTGAGGGTGCGGGGTTGAAGGTGATCGGCCTGAAGATGATGCGGGCGACGCCCGAGCTGCTGGAGCGCCACTACCCATCGGACGAAGGATTCCTGCGCACCATTGGCGGCAAGACGCGCGAGGCGTTTGAGGCCGCGGGCCTGGACGTCCGGCGCGAGGCGGGCACCGATGACCCTCTGGCCATCGGGCAGAGGGTGCGGCGGTGGCTGATTGAGTTCGTGGCGTCCGGGCCGGTGGTCGCGTTTGTACTGCAGGGCACGCACGCCGTCTCGGTTACCCGGAAGATGGTCGGCGACACGCTGCCCTATCGGGCCGCGCCGGGAACAATCAGAGGCGACCTGTCCGCCGACTCACCGACCGTCGCCAACCTCCAGAAGCGCCCCGTGCGAAATCTGGTCCACGCCTCGGGGACGCTCGATGAAGCCGAGGCCGAGATCGGGATGTGGTTCTCTCCCCAGGAGCTGTATGACTACCGCAGGGTGGACGAGGAGATCATCCTAGGGTAGCGCTTCTCCAAGCACCCATCCGCTGCCTGAGAGCACCTCGCCGGGCCGGGGATCGGCCGGCAGGACCCCACGGTCGGCCACCAGCGAGAGGGTGGCCCCGGCCGTGGCGATGCGCATCCACCAGAACCGCTCGCCGGTGGCCACGTTGGTCAGCTCGTGTGACTCGCTGACGTACCCTGTCACCAAGGCCGTCGCGTCGGCGTCGCCGGAGGGCTCGTCCGCGCCGTGGTGGATGCTCGACGCGAACGACTGCACCGGGGGGCGGTACGAGTGCTCCCTGACCGCCTCGTAGGCGCGCGCATCCGCGTACAGCGTGGCCTCGTGCAGGATCACGGCGAGGCGTATCGTGATAACGTTCTCCGGGTGCAGGTGCTGCTTGACGGCAAGGTAATTCACCAGATCAACCCGCAGCGGGAAGGCCCCGGAGTACGGCTCGTCCTCCTCGGTGGGATTGAGCCAGCCGTCAATCCAGCCTTCAAATCCGTCGTAGTCGGAAGGGCCGGCGCCGGTCAGCGCGATGCGGCAACTGTCGTCGCCGGCGAAGAACGGGGTGGCGATCAACGCCTCCCCTGCCTCGTGGGTCTGTACCCAGATCTCGGGCCCCCCACCCGGAGCCCACCTCACCAGCGTATGCCTGCCTTCACTTGCGATGCGGCTGCCGGCCTGCGCGGCCCGCCGCGCAAGCGCCCAATACTCGCGCACCTCGCGCACTGGGAAGCCGATGGCTGTGAAGTGGCTGGACATGGTCGCCATGAAATCCTTTCCCGGAGCGGCGCGGTATTCCTCCAGGGAGGTAATCCGAGGCCGCGGAAGAACAATGTGTCTGGACCGCCATCCGATGGAAGGGGGCGATCAGTGGTGCGCATCCGCTACCTGGTGGTCGTGGCCCTGGGGGTTGTCCTAGCAGCGGGCATCGCCGCGCTGTTGGTGACGATCGTCGTCCGGCAGCAGGAATCCCGCCTCACCTACTTCAGGGTCGTGGATGTGGCGGAGAACGAGCCTGACCCCGCGGTCTGGGGCCGCAACTTCCCCGATCAGTACGAGGCGTACCTGAAGACGGTACGGACCTCTGAGCTTGTCAAGTACAGCGCCTACGGGCGCTACGGTGGATCCGAGGCGTTCTCAAAGCTCGACAAGTACCCTGACCTTGTCAGGATCTTCGCCGGGTACGCGTTCAGCGTTGAGTACCGCGAGGAGCAGGGACATCTCCAAGCGATGAAGGCCGTGCAGGAGACGAAGCGGCTAGGCGATGCGAAGCCGGGCACCTGCATGACCTGCAAGTCGAGCGATGTGCCCCGGTTGATGAAGTCGCTCGGCGCGGCCCAGTTCTACGCCACCCCGATGAAGGAGCTGATTGAAAAGAACAACATCAAGCACGCAATCTCCTGCGCCGACTGCCACGACGCCAAGACGATGGCCCTTCGCGTGACCCGGCCGGCGTTCATCGAGGCGATGAAGGTCCGGGGGATTGACGTGGGCGCATCTTCCAGGCAGGAGATGCGGACCTACGTGTGCGCACAGTGCCACGTGGAGTACTACTTCCGGGGCAAGACCGAAAAGTACCTGGTGTTCCCCTGGGCCAAGGGTTTGAAGATCGAAGACATTGAGGCCTACTACGACGAGATCAAGTTTTCCGACTGGCAGCACGAGATTACCAGGGCGCCGATGGTCAAGATCCAGCATCCCGAGTTCGAGCTGTGGTCCAGCGGGAACCACGCCCGCTCCGGCGTGGGCTGCGCGGACTGCCACATGCCCTACAAGAGGGTGGGGTCGGTCAAGATCACCGACCACTGGATCCGCTCGCCGCTGCTCAACGTGCAGAACGTCTGCACGACCTGCCACCGCCAGTCCGAAGCCGAGATGCGCGCGCGCGTCCTGGAGGCCCAGGACCGGACCTACCAATTGTTGACGCAGGCGGAACGGGCGATCGTTGACGCCATGGCCGCGATAGAGAAGGCGATGGCCGAGGGCGTCACGGATCAGGACCTGGCCGGAGCCCGCGGGCTGCACCGCAAGGCGCAGATCCGCTGGGACTTCATCAGCGCGGAGAACAGCATGGGCTTCCACAGCCCGCAGGAGGCCGTCCGGATCCTGGGCGACGCGATTGACCACGCCAGGCAGGCCGAGATCGCCGCGCTCAAAGCACCCCGACCGAAACGGTAGCGGGAACCCGTGCGCCCCTGGGCAGTAACCGGCTTGGCGCTGGCCTTCCTGGCCGGCAGCGTCCTCGGCTTGGGCGCGTACACGTTCGTGTACGGCAAGGGCTACTCATACCTGCTCGACGACCCCGCCGCCTGCGTCAACTGCCACATCATGCGCGACAACTACGACGCCTGGGCAGTCGCGACGCACCGGACCGTGACGTGCAACCAGTGTCACGTTCCAAAGGGATTGGCGGCCAAGTACCTGGCCAAGGCAAGGAACGGCTTCCTGCACTCGTACGCCTTCACGTTCAAGGACGTTCAGGTGATTCGGATCAGGCCGTTGAACCAGCGGGTTCTCGAGGCGAACTGCCAGGCCTGCCACGCGCGCATGGTCGCGCTCGTCGAGCCGTACGGCCCGCAGCCGTCGAAGCTGTGCTTCGCGTGCCACAGGGGCGTGGGGCACGGGTTCTAGCCGCCGGCGGCGAAGTAGTCCTCGTCGAGGATCGCGTACCGGATCGTGTCGTGCCACCGGCCTTCCGCCCAGATGCGCTTGCGAAAGACGCCTTCGCGCTTGTAGCCTGCCTTCTCCAGTGCCTGCTGGCTGGCCTGGTTCTCGGCGAGCGCCTCGGACTCGAGCCGGTGCAGGTTGAGGGTTTCGAAGGCGAACTTCGTGCGCACCCGCATCACGTCGGTGGCATAGCCCTGCCCCCAGGCGTCCCTGTCTCCGATCACGATGCCGCTGGTGGCCCGCCGCTGCCTCCAGTCTATGCCGTGGAGGCCGGTGAAGCCGATGTGCCGGTTGCGCTCGTCGTGGATCGCCCAGGCATAGTCGGTATCCCGCTTCTGCACCTTCTGGAACCACTCTTCCTCCATCCCCGGGGTCACGCCGGTGGAGAGGTTGAGATACCGCGTGACCTCCGGGTCGTTCATCCAGCGCAGCGCATTGTCGAAGTGCATCGAGCGGTCCACAGGAATCAGCCGCACCTTCTCACCACGCAGCCCCACGATCTCCATCGTTGATCCTCCTTCCGCCGGCGTGGCGCCGCAGGTACTCCTGGTAGGCGCCCGGGAAGTGCTTCCGGTAGAGAGCCAGGTTGAATCCCTCGTCCACATCCGAGGTGCGCCACAGTTCGTGGAGCGCCCCATAGTCAAGGTCGGCGACCACGATCTCCTCCTGATCCCACGACGCCGCCTGCGCCAGGACGCCGGATCCGTCCGGGGTCAGCTCGACCGGAGCCAGGATCGCGCTCCGGCCTGTGATCGTCATTCCCAGGAAGCGACCCACCATCGCGGCGTGTATCCCGTAGGTGAGACTCTCCTGCACGCGCGGCCACAGCCCGCGCAGCGCCTTCCACTCGTTGTAGGTGCCCTCCTGCACGTCGCACGCCGGGATCAGGATCACCTCTGCTCCCAGGCCTGCTAGGATGCGCGACGTCTCGAAGTACGTGGCGTCCATGCAGATCGGGAACCCCAGGGCGCCCACCGGAGTGCGCACGACGCGCAGATCGTCCCCTGCCTCCAGGCCCCACGATGCCTCCAGCGGCAACAGGTGGCACTTCACCTGCTGCCCGAGCAGCGTTCCGTCCGGACCAAAGAGGTAGCCGACATTGCGCACGGCCCCGTGCTCGTCCGGCAGCATCGCGCTCCCGCTGGCGACGTAGACACCCAGCCTGCGCGCCACTTCCGAGAAGGTCGTCATGTAGGCGGTCCGGACCGCCGGGCCGATGAAGCGCAGGATATCGGCCAGCCTGACGCCCGGCCCGGCCACCGCGCCGGTCGCCTGCGCGAGCGAGACATCGTCGGCCAGGCCGTCGAGCCCGGGCAGGAGCCCCACCAGGTGCGTGCCGCTGTCCTCCGGGAAGACGATCAACTGCGCGTCCAGGGCCGCGGCGTTGCGCGCGCGCGAGGCAATCATCTGCGCGTATTCGGAGGCGTCGCCGATGAGCCGCAGCCGCATCTGTACCGCGGCAACCCGCACCCTGGCCGAGGGCGGCGAGGTGCACGGTGGTAGCGATGAGCAGTTGTCCGTGCGTTCGAGCCGCATGCGGTCGAGCGCAGCACGGATGAGACCGGGCCGGGTGCGCCAGCCGAGCCAGTGTCGAAAGGCAGCTTCGCGCAGCCGCGCGCTAAGGCCCATCACTCACCCCGCCACCGTTCGTAGATCGCCGGCAGATAGCGGGCGTAGAGCACCGGGTTGAGTTGGGAGAAAATGTCGTAGGCGCGCACCACCTCTTGCAGCGCCGCCACGTCGAGATCCGTGGTGAGCAGACAGTCCCCCTCGCGGTCCAGGACGGCCAGCCAGCCGGTCTCGCCGGCGGTCATCTCCACCGGCGCGACCGCCGCGGTACGGGACTGCCAGCGCACGCCGGCAGCGGCTCCGCACAGGCCGGCCTCTACCCCGAAGACCTGGTTCTGTTGAACCTGCTGCCATAGGCCGCGCCACTGGTGCCGTTCCCCGTACGGAGGAGAGACCGCGACAGGACACGCCAGAACCACGGCGTCCTGCAGCGCCAGGATCCGCGCCGCTTCCGGGTACCACAGATCGGTTCCGATGAGGATGCCGACCCGGCCCGACGGGGTGTCGGCGGGTCGCAACTCATCCCCGGGTACCCATCCCAGGTGCCGCTCGGCCGCGGTGAGGTGCGTCTGGACCTGCCAGCGCACCACCCTGCCGTCCGGCGTGATGAGGGGCGCCGCGTGGTGCCAGGCGCCGGGTGGCCGGCTGCCGGGTAGCCCGCCGTGCGGCCCGGTGCTGCCGTTGCCGCCCGGGGCCGGCACGCCGGTCGGCCACACCACCGTGCCTGGGAGCAGCGTCACGTGATACCCCGACGCCAGGCGGCGCGCTGCCCGCAACCACTCGCCCGCCGCATCGGCCACCTCTGCCGTGCGTTCCTGGGGCCAGGGCTCCAAGAAGGGACAGTCCATGCCAAGCGAGCCGGCCACATATAACGTGCCTGTATGGGCCGGGAAGATCACCAGCTGCGAACCAGCACCGGCGGCCGCCTCGACGAACCGGGCGGTGGCGGTCAGCACGGTCCTGGTTGTGCCCAGGCCTCCGGCGTCCAGTTGCACCGCGGCGCACCGGATGTTGCTCATCGCGCACCCCGGATCCGCCAGATCAGCCCCGAACCTATCAGCAGGTAGACCGCTCCGGCCACCAGCAGCACCACATACCCCAGATTCGGTTCCCGCAGATTGAACTTGTCGAGCAGCGGGCCTCCGAGCAGCGGCGCCAGCACTTGAGGAAGTGTTGTCGCGATGCCCCATATCCCCATGTCCTTGGCGGCCGCGGTCTCCCGCGACGGCAGCACGTCGGTCGCCAGCGCCCAGTCCACGCTGATGAACGCGCCGTAACCCAGGCCGAAGACCACGGAGAAGCCCAGCAGCAGTGGGAAGCTCGGCGCGGTGAGGAACAACAGGCAGGGCGCGGCCATCAGCACCGCGGAAGCGCACACGATGCCCCGCCTTCCCACACGGTCCGAGAGCCAGCCCGCTAGGAACGCACTGGCCAGCGCGCCGATCACCACGACGGCGCTCACGGTCCCGGTCGCCTCCTTGAAGCGGGCGATGCCCATGAAGTCCTTGAGGAAGTACTGGAGGAAGTTGAACACGGTATAGAAGCCCATCAGTACGAACAGGCGCGAGACGAACAGCCACGCGAAGTCCGGGTGCCGGCGCGGGTCCACCCAGAACCCGCGCAGAAACCTTCCCATATCGAACGGGCCGGCGGGCTGGGGCCGGGCCTCGCGCACGCGCCAGACCGTGATCGCCAGTGTCACGGCGAGGACCGCCGCGATCAGCCAGTAGACCTGGGCCCGGTAGCCGCGCTCCATTAGTATGCCGGCGGCCACCGCCGCGGCGATGGTCCCCAGCATGGTCATCAGCCCCATCCATCCCGACGCCACGCCGCGTTGATCGTCTGGGACCAGGTCGGGGATGAGGCCGCTGTAGGCAGATCCGCCCAGATTGTTGGAAAACTGCACCAGCCAGTAGGCGGCCACGAATGCCGTAAGCGTTGGGGACGCGCCCATCCACGCGAGGGCGGCCACGTTCAGGATTCCGCCCACGAGCATGAACGGCCGCCGACGGCCCATCGCAGCGCGACTGCAGTCGGAGAGTGCGCCGGCGATCGGCATCACGATCATGGCAATGGCCGCCCCGCCCGCGAACACCAGGGAGAGGGCACGGCCCTTCTCCGCGTCCGGGACGAACCGCAGCACCTCCGCGGGGATCACAATGGCGAGCAACGCGCCCCAATGGAAGTTGAGCCCGAACCAATAGAGACTGAGTGAGAGAAGGTTGCCGGTGCTCATGCGCCGTCGCGGTTCCATCCACCACCCCCGGCAGGAAGCAGTGCGGCTCTTCAGGAAGCGACCGTAGGGCCGGAGTTCCACACGCGGAGTTCCACACTCGGAGGAGGACCCCTTTGCGCACGCGGTTTCCAGATGGGTTCCGGTGGGGCACCGCGGCCAGCGCCTACCAGTTCGAGGGCGACAGCCGCGCCAGCGATTGGTGGTCCTGGGAGCAGCAGCCCGGACGCATACTGAACGGCGACCGGTCGGGCCTGGCCTGCGACTGGTGGCACCACGCCGAGCGTGACTTCGATCTGATGGTCGGGCTGCACCAAAGCGCCCTGCGGCTGTCGGTCGAGTGGGCCCGGCTCGAGCCCCAGGAAGGGCGCTGGGACCACGCCGCCGAGGAGCGCTACATAGAGATGCTGCGCGGCCTGCGCGATCGGGGGATCGAGCCCCTGGTCACGCTCAACCACTTCACGCTGCCGAAGTGGGTCGCCGAGCGAGGCGGGTGGCTTTGGGATGGGATCGTGCCGGCGTTCGGCGCGTTCGCCGGCAGGTTCGTCAGGGCGGTGGTGGGTGCGGCCGGCGGTGGCGCGCCGCTGGTGGACTTCTGGATAACGATCAACGAGCCGGTCGCCCACCTGATCAGCGCCTATGTGCTGGGGCGGTTCGCGCCGGGGCAGACCAGGGTCGTCGCGTTCACCCGGGCGCTGGTGCGCTCGATAACGGCCCATGCCGCGGCCTACAACGCAATTCACGAAGCGCAGCCGGATGCCAGGGTGAGCGTAGCCGCGTACCTGCGGCCGGCCGTACCCGCCCGCCCGCGCTCTCCGCTTGACCAGTGGATAGCGGGGCGGCTCGACCACATCGTCAACTGGATGTATCTGGACGCGCTCGCTACAGGAGTGCTGGCAGGTCCGTTCGGAGTGCGTGCCAGGGTGCCGCAGGCGGCCGGCACCCTGGATTTCCTGGGCGTCAACTACTACACCCGAAGCCGCGTGGCGTTCGATCTGCGTCGGCCGGGCCACCTGTTCGTGCGGGATGAGCCGGCGCCCGGCGCTACGATCACCGACGGCGGATACAGCGAGATCTATCCCGACGGCCTGCTGGACGTGCTCAGGCGCGTGCGTGGTTACGGTCTTCCGGTATACGTCACCGAAAACGGCCTGCCCGATGCCGACGACGACCTCCGGCCCCGTTTCATCGTCGAGCACCTGCGCCGCGTGGCCCAGGCGATAGACGAAGGGTGCCCGGTGCGCGGCTACTATCACTGGTCGCTGGTGGACAACTTCGAGTGGGCGGACGGCTGGAGCCTGCGCTTTGGGCTCTACTCACTGGACCCCGCGACGCAGGTGCGAACGACGCGCCCCAGCGCGGCGCTTTACGGGGAGATCAGCAGGAGGAACGCGCTGCCGTGATTGCGAGGGCATCGCGGGCGCGCGATAATCGGGGCAAAGGCCGGTAGGCGTGTGGGGGCTGCCGCGGGTTGATGTAGGACGGACTGGGCAGGTCTGCCTATCACGGCGGCGGGTGACGCGTTGCGGCCATGGACTACTAAGGAAGCAGGTGCTATCAGGTTGGAAACGGTGGTAGGTGTTAGACTGCAGGGCTTGCTGTGTTGGAGGTCTTAGGCAGGTCTGTCTATTTCTTGTTGGGAGTAGAAGATGATGAACCAGAACCCAGGATTGCGCGACTTCTTCGCCAGCGGGTTCTATGAGGAGTACTGGCCAGAAGCCGACGACCCTGGCAGCGTGAAGGCGCATGCCGCCCAAGTGTTGTCATTACTGAATGCCTCCCAAGGCCACATTCTGGACTGGCGAGGCGGGCACGGCAGGTACGCGATCTGGTTCGCACGCGCAGGACTGCAGGTGACCTTGCTCGACTTCATGCGTGAGTACCTGGACGCAGCCAAATCCCTGTTCGATGAGGCGGCACTGCCTGTCCGGTTGATCGAAGTCGACTCCCGCAACACTCCGCGGGATATTGAGGCGGACTTTGCCGTATGCCTCAATAGTTCCGTTGGTTTCATGTCGGAAGACGAAGAGGTCAAGGCGTTTGCGAGTTTGAATGCAGCCTTGCGACCAGGGGCAAGACTCCTGCTCGACTGCATGAATCTCTTCTCCCTGATGAAGCCCATCGCTGGATGCGCGATCGAGAACCGGGGTGACGACGGCTGCATCCGCCGGTCGGAAGGCCGATTCGATTTTGAGACCAACGTTTGGCACAAGACCTTTGAACTCGTGAAGCCGGATGGAACCTCGGTCCGGAGGGAATTCAACCAAACCATCTACACACCGCAGCAACTCGTTAGTCTGCTCAGGCATGCCGGCTTCACAACGGAAAGAGTTCTCGGTGATTTCGACGGCTCCCCGATCAGTTTCGATTCGAGGAAGATCGTCATGATCGTGAGGAAGGAATAGGAGAACTCCCAACAAG